>SLDX01000112.1 GCA_007125075.1 Desulfonatronospira sp. | reverse complement strand
GGCATCCGGTTTCCGGCAACGTTTGATCGCGATTTTATTTCTATTATTACGCACAACATATTCTCCTGTTATTATTGATCCTTTTCGAACCTGAAGAGGTCAATTTCTGCTTAATGAACTAATGTGCAAGCTGATTCACCCAAAAAAATCACTTTCTTTGTTTAATTACTCCACCTGCAGGCAATTACCTGAAAATTCAGCATATTTCTCCTCGGCTGATATAAATTTTTTCTTTTGCTACTTTTTAATCATCAAGTATCATGCCAATAGAAGTGAAATAATTCTTGCCTTCAAGCATTGGATATGATTGATTTTTTTATTAGAGCATAATAATAAGAATTATTAATCAGGAAGAAGTATGCAGGCTGGTTCCATTTTACGTCGTGAACTCAGGAATACATGGAAGCTTTTTGCATGTGGGAACAAATTCTTAAAAATTCAAAGATTTATTTATATTCAACTAAAATTTTCCCCGTGTCTCAGGTGTAGACAGCGCGCTTACGGGAAAACTGGCCTGGATGAGGTCTATCAGCTCTTCAAGGAGGGGTTAATCGAATGAAGTGGAGGAAGGTGTGCTATCTGCAGAATAACAAAAAAAAGCTCCGGTTTAATAACCGGAGCAATTTGTAAGCGCTCCACCCGGGCGTCCCGGGACCAAACCTACAAATAACTTATACAGCATTAACCCTGGATTCCGGCTTTCGCCGGAATGACGGAAAAGGGGAATAGCCTGCTTTTACCGTCACCCCGGACCTGATCCGGGGTCCAGTTTTTTATGAAGTTACTTAGAAGAAATATTATTAACTTATCTCTAAAATTCTACCTGAAAAATCCCAGAGCGGCCTTTTTGATGCCTTCCTTGCACAGCCCCAGATTCTGCCTCAGTTTTTGCGGCGGACCGTGCTCCACGAAAAAATCACCGATCCCCAGACGCTTGACGCGCACATTGGAGAGCAGGTCTTCATCAGCCATGAATTCCAGCACTGCCGAACCGAATCCGCCGGCCAGGGCGTTTTCCTCAACAACCAGCATGCGCTTGTACCTGGCTGAGAGTTCGTTAAGGGCTGCAGCAGGCACAGGCTTGACGAAACGGGCGTTTACAACCGCCAGGGAAAAGCCGTCTTTTTCCAGCTCCAATGCAGCTTCCAGGGCCGGATAAACCCGGCTGCCGATGGCCAGGATCACCCCGTCATCCCCGTCTTTCATTAATTCAGTACTGCCAAGCTCAAGAGGCTCAATTGAGTTATCAATCTCTGAACCAATGCCCACTCCTCTTGGGTATCTCAAGGCGATGGGCCCCTGGTGCCGCACCGCGGTCAGGAGCATGCGCTGCAGCTCGGCTTCGTCCTTGGGGGCCATTAAGACCATATTCGGGATATGCCTCAGGTAGGAAAAATCAAAATTGCCGTGATGCGTAGGCCCGTCTTCACCGACAATGCCTCCGCGGTCCAGGCAGAAGACCACCGGCAGGTTCTGCAGGCAGACGTCATGGACCACCTGATCGTAGGAGCGCTGCATAAAGGTGGAATAGATAGCCACTACAGGCCTGAGACCCTGGGTGGCCAGTCCCGCGGCAAAGGTAACCGCGTGCTGCTCACAGATACCCACATCAAAAAATCTGTCCGGATATCTTTTCGCGAAAATGTTCAGACCCGTCCCTTCGGGCATGGCCGCGGTGATGGCTACAAGTCTTTCGTCCTTTTCCGCCAGATCGCAGAGTGTCCGGCCGAAGACCTCGGTATAACTGGGCAGACATACTCCTGGTGAGCTTTTTCTGGCCAGACCGGTCTCAGGTGCAAAACACCCCACTCCGTGATAATAGGTGGGGTTTTCCTCGGCAGGCAGGTACCCCTTGCCTTTTTTAGTCAATACATGGATAAGTACCGGACCCGTAAGATCTTTTACCTGCTCGAAAACCCTGACCAGGTAAGGTATGTTGTGCCCGTCAACCGGGCCGATGTAATTGAATTTCAAGGCTTCGAAGAGAATTCCCGGGGTGAAGAAATTTTTAAATGATTCCTCGCTCTTGCGGGCATAATTCACAATATCGTCGCCGATCCTTGGCACCTGGCGCATAAAGCTTTCAAAATCCCTTTTGAACCTGACCATCCATCGCGAGGAAAGCTTTCTGCTCAGAAAAGAAGACAGGGCTCCGACATTTCTGGCTATGGACATTTCGTTGTCGTTTAGAATCACCACCATATCCCGGTCCAGATCTCCGGCCTGGTTCAAACCCTCAAAAGCCAGGCCAGCGGTCATGGATCCGTCCCCGATAACAGACAGCACCTTGTGCTCTTCACCAAGGATGTCCCTGGCAACGGCCATACCCAGCCCAGCTGATATGGAAGTGCTCGAATGACCAACTGCAAAATGATCGAACCTGCTTTCAGCAGGCCTTGGAAAACCGCTTATCCCCCCCAGGGTGCGCAGGGTATGAAAGCGGTCGCGGCGGCTGGTAAGAATTTTATAGGCGTATGCCTGATGACCTACATCCCAGATGATTTTGTCCCTGCCCGGATCAAATACCTTGAGAATGCTCAGGGTCAGTTCCACCGTCCCCAGAGAAGGGGCAAGGTGGCCACCGTTGGTGGAGACCACCTTGATGATAAGTTCCCTCACTTCAACAGCCAGACGCTTTAAATCCGGCAGGGTCAGTTCCAAAATCTGACTTGGCTTGGAGATTTCCGGCAAAACAGGAAATTCGTTTTCGGACATGCTTATATTAAACCTTTACTCAACACTAGCGGATATTTTCTATACTTTATCTTCCGCGTCTGTCCCGTTTAACTCGAAGCCGGATAAAACGGGATCAAACCGCGGAAGATAAAAAGTATTCTTCTTTGCGTCCTTCTGCGCCGGTCGGACCTGTTCATCATGCCGACGGGTTCGGTGAAGTGGACGTTTTTCAAGTAAGCATCATACACCCATCTTTCGAAACAGTTCCGCCTGTGCCTTTTTCTGTTCTTCATAGCTGGAAAAACCGGCCTGATGCAGGGCATCGTCTATAGTCACCTGCCAGTCCCAATTCGCGTATATGACCGGTTTGTGAAAGATCTTGCGGAACCTGTACAGTTCCTGGCGGTAAAAATCCTCCTTGGCCGATCCCAGGTTGGAATACAGCTGTTCATGCAGCCTGGCAGCCTCGCCTTCATACCACTCCATAAGATCTTTGCCTGATGAATATTTTTTCAGGATATGCTCATAATTATGCTTCTTCAGGAGTTCACACAGCATCTCCAGGTGCTGTTTCTCAAGCCAGGCACCCATTTCGCTGAGCTTGATGTTTTCTTTTTCGGTCTTGGCGAATTCTTCCTTGGTCTGGGCATAAGTATCCGGAACCACGGAGGCGGATACAATGCCTGAGATGCACACCAGCCCCCTGATGATCTTGCTGTTGGAAACACCCTGTCCGCAAAAACCGACTTTTTTGCCGAATTTTTGCCCGGTGAAGATGGTCACCAGTATGGCCCATACCACTGCCGGATCCTCTTCATCATATATATGGCTGAGTCTTGAATTATCCCTGTCCGTGCCCAGAACAAGCTGGGTCATGTCGTTGGAGCCGATGGAGAAGCCGTCGAATTCCCTGATGAACTCCTTGGCTATAATGGCATTGCTTGGGATCTCGGACATGAGGATTATCTTCAGCCCGTCTTCCCCGGATCTAAGCTTGTGCACGTCCGCCAGATAGCGCTTCATGCTTCTTGCTTCCTCAAAAGTGCGCACAAAGGGAAGCATCAACTGCAGATTGCTGCCCCCAAAAGCTCCTCTGGCCAGTTTGAAGGCCTCCAGCTCCCAGTCATGAATATCCCTGGAGACGCCGCGGTAGCCGAGCATCGGGTTGTCTTCGTAACCCTCGAAAAGCATTCCGCCCATTAGATTTCGGTATTCATTTGTCTTGTAGTCAGTAGTCCTGTAGATGATTTCCTTTCCGTAGAAGGCCATGGCAAAAAGGGCCAGTCCCTGGGAAAGGGTCTGGACATACAGTTCCTTGCCCGTCCTGAACCCCCTGCTGGTCAGATGGTGATGAATGTTGCTCGGCAGATCGCGCACCGTATCCATAACATTCTTGAGATCCACCTTCATGGCTACGTCGGTTCTCAACTTCTGAATATCCTCGAGAAGTTCGTTGACAAAAGGATCATCCTTGATGCTTTCGACAATCCCGTTGATGTCTTCTTCCAGTTCCTCTCTTTTCTGGATCGATTCCGGATCATCCCCGGTCAGAAGCAGAAGCTGGTCCGCGTAACCCATGATAATGGACACATGCTCCCTGAGATCAAGGGAAGTCTTGAGCACCTCCAGTCTTTTGGTCGCCAGGTCGATATGTTCGTCCAGTTTTTTGTCCAGCTCTCTCAACTGCCTGTGCATAGCCAGCACTTCGTCCGTGCCTCTGGCCTTTTTTTGTTCAGTGAGCCTGCTCATGCGCTTTTCCAGGCCGGAAACAATGCCCACATATTTTCTAAGATTAAGATCCAGGGTAACCAGACCTGCTGTCAGCTGTTCACGTACCAGCTTGGTCAATTCATTTTCCAGTTCTTTGAACTTTTTCTGGACCACGGCATCCAGATAACCCTTATCGTATGCTTCCAGAGCCTGGGGATGCACCCCGATGTTGCCTAGCATGAATTCAGCTCTGAGCAGACCGACTTCGAAATCAGGCATTTGACGCAGCCTGGACAGAAACAGTGCCTGCCCCACATCGGCCAGAATCAGGCCCACCTTGGTCTTGGTAGGCGGAAGCTTGCTCACATCGATCTCTCCGCCGACTTCCTGCATGGGAATCAAGCCGCGGTAAACCCGCCCTCTGGATCCGTCCACAGTCACTTCCTGCCCGTCCAGCGCCCGCAGGGCCTCCAGCCTCTTGATCCCGATTACCGCCGGAATTCCAAGCTCCCTTGAAGTTATGGCCGCGTGGCTTGTATCCCCCCCGGCATCAGCCAGAATAGCCGAGGCAATGCGCATGCCCGGAACCATGTCCGGATCGGTGCGATCAGCAGCCAGGATATCGCCCTTGTTGATCTTGTTCAGTTCCAAGGCGGAGCGGAGAAACTTGACCGTGCCCTGCCCTGCTCCTCTGGATGCACCGTTGCCCTCGAGAATCACTTCAGCGTTCACCAGAGCCTTCTTGTCCACCTCCATGCGGCGCATATAAATGGTATACGGGTGCTTTTCCAACTCCTCGTTCCATCTGGTCTCGGGCCTGGCCTGAACAAACCAGAGCCGGTCCCAGGCATCAATACAGAACTCGGTATCCATGATCATGTCTTCATAGGCACGGCTGATCGCTCTGACACCCTTGGCCACGATCTCAGCCTGAGCCAGGGAAAGAGACCATCTGGTGGCCAGGTCTTCAGGCACCTTCTCCACCATGGTCCCTGCTCCGGTTTCATCGTAGACGATTTTTTTATCCTTATAGCCCATCTGGCGGACGACAATTTCTTCTCCGTCATCGCGCTGAAAGACGAAAAACTTGTCCGGGGTGACCATGCCGGAGACCACTGCCTCTCCCAGGCCGTAGCTGGCGTCTATGGAAACCAGATCCTTGCGGTCCGTACCCTGGCATCCGGTGGTCGTATCCGCGCTGAAGGCCGTCCCGGAAATAACCGGATTGATCATGCGCATGATGCACACGGAAAGAGATGTGTTCTCAATGGACCATTCCTCCTTGGCCCTGGCGGAAATGGAATTGTCTCCGGTGGATTCGGCTTTGGCTACCGCGTCGAGAATGGCTTCCCTGCGATAGGTCATGCTGCGCAGATTGTACGCGGAAGCGCAGTCCCAGTGGTAAGCCTCTACGGCGCCGCTCTCCCCGACAATATTCAGGTAAGTGTCCTGAAGCCCGGCAAAGGCCTTTTTCCTGCTGTCCTCACCGGCTGCTGAAGAGCGGACTGCCACAGGGACATTCTCCTGGCCTGCTTCCTTGCAGATGGAGCGGTATGCCTGACGCACCGCGCCTTCCACATCCTTGGGCAGATCCACGCTTAAGATGGCTACCTGGACCAGAACCGATCTTTTGCGCAGCTGATCGATTCCTTCAGGCGAGACCGCAAAGCCCTCGACAACATTATTGATAAAGGTCCTGAGTTTGATATAGGTGCCTTCTTTCTTAGGAGTTCTCTTGACTTTTACGGCGATTCTGCGGACCAGCTTTTTCAGGAAATCCGGATCTTCATTTATGTCCTGATCTTTCCAGTCTGTAGTGTCATATTCTTTGTCCACCGTGTTTCTGATGGCCCCGGCATTGACTCTGGTATCGTCCAGAAGCTTATGGAATGCGGTGGCGGATATGGCCCTGAATTGAGGCGCTCTGATATTTTCAATAGTGTTGATTATGGCGGTGTTGAAATTTTTGCCACCTACCAGAAGCTCTGCTTCCACCCCCATATCCATGATTTCTCTGGCGTTTAGGACCAGTTTGGATTTATTGACCTCCTGCTTGTTTTTCTTTTTTTGTTCCGCACCCTCTTTTTGAGCCACCTGGATATCTCCCTGTGATTTCTCTTCTTTACTGGTTTTTGCCATTCCTACATCTCCTTTAAATATGATTCTTCAATGCCGGGCAGGCCCGGACGGATAAGAACCGGACAGACTTTCACAAACTTTGACCATTGACTTATGCCCAAGAAGTCTAAACCCCTTGTAACTATAAAATTCCTATAATGGTTATTAATGATATGTACAGGAAGCATTACAAATTTTGGCAGTATGACTGCAAATCCTGAACCTGCCGACTGGTTCTTTTCAGGAAATCTCTGGAGTCAGGCAGACGAAACAGTAACATTTATATCCCAAGTTGTCGCGAAGTCGAGCGCTGATCACGCCCATCAACTTTGAACAACCCATTTTTAGCTATCTTGTTCGCACCCGGATAGTCAATAATAAAAATATGCCCACCCTGGGCGTGAATCAAAAGCTTTATGCTTACAGCCTTTTCCCGCATTCAGGGCAGAAATTACTGTCTTCCAGAAGTATGTGACTTCCGCATTGCGGGCAGGTGAAGGGTATCGGACCCAGTTCGACCAATAGCTCGCCTTCCTTGACCGGAACCATTTTCCTGTCTCCCTGAAAATCGGCAAACTTGACCACCCGCTTGACCACGCCATCCACAGGAGAATGCACGGACTTTTCCTGCTTCATTATGGAGATGTTGAACAATTCTTCACCTTTTTTAACCTTGTCTCCGGGTTTGACGTGCATGACCCACAGGTCCCCGGTGTTCGGAGAGCCAACCTGGTAAGGATCACCCGGATCGGCCATTTCCAGGGCATCCCTGATCGCTCCGACTCCCTCCCTGACCTTGACCTGATAGCTGAAAAACTCGGAATCAAGAGAGTAGCGCACCACGCTCATTCCGTTTATATCCGGAGCTGAAATGTCCAGGATCGCCAGGTTATGCGGCTTGCCATGCCCGTCCTCAAACATGATTTCTTCTCCGGGGGGCAGACCTTCAAACCATACATCCAGCGGCAGTTGATTGGGATCTCCAAATTCTGATTTGAAATTAATGGTTTTCAGGGCGTCACCTGGATGGTTCAGATAATTGACCAGTTCTTCCTTCGTGGGCTCCCGGTTTATGTTCGCGATCAAATCGTCTCTTTCCTTTTCTACATTCATATCCTTCAAAGTCGCCAGAGGAGATGTGTCTGTTCTGGATTTTATTGCTTCCCGGTAGTTTTCTCCGAACGCGCTTTCATAAACCCAGTCCGGTGGAAAACCTAAGGGAAGGCGTCCGAATCTGCCCAGAAGCAGATTGCGGAATGCATCGTTGGAATGCTTGTAAAGCTCCAGGCGGTCTTGTCTGGTCTGCTGGTCCAGTTCATTTTCCGGAGTGCTGATGACTTTTTCCAGGACTCCGAGCAGGTTACGGACTCCTTTGTCACCTTTTTCCTTGTACACGTTAGTGATGGCCAGAAAGGCCGTATTCCAGGTGATCTGCGAACCCGGAGTAACATCGTGGTAGCGTACGATCTTGCGAATCCCGGCCAGAAACCTGAGCATATAGGGCAGCAGATGAATATAGCCCTGTTTCATGGCCCCTTCCTGGGAAGAGGAGGTGGCTCCGCCGGGCATGCCGTGCTCCACCACGTCGTAGTCGATCCCCTGAAAATAGGGGGCGGTGTAGCGATCATAATAAGGCATGATCTGTTTGAGGACAAAATTGCATCTGCGAATCATATCCTTGTTCAGACTAGTCTTCATGCCCAGTTCCTCTATGTAGGCGGCTGTGGACAGCACTTCTCCCTGTCCGTACCAGCGAACCGAAGCGCCTATGGCCGTGTCCACTATATGCGCTCCTGCTTTGGCTGCCATGGCCACGGCCGGAACGAACAGGCCATCCGTATAGTGCCTGTGGTAATGAACAACAAGGGCCGGATATTTCTTTCTGATCTGCGAAACCAGTTCCCCGATGAACCAGGGCGGGCAGACTCCGGCCATGTCCTTGAGACCCAGGGAAAATTTGGTCAGAACCTTTTGCCCGGACAGGCCTGAAGCCTTGCTCATCAGTCCGATTATCTCCTCAGCGACTTCCATGTAGTGAGGAATATCAAATCCTTTGGCATAGGACAGGGAGATGGCCGGCTCGAATATGTTGGCCTTATGGCTCATGGCCACCTGGGCAAAAGGAAGCATATTCTCTATATGATTCAAGAAATCAAAACAGCGGATGACATCGTAGTCTTCGCAGATCATCTCCCCGGTCAGCTGCATGATGTTTTTGGGCAGAGGCTTATAGCCCAGAACGTTGGTGGAGCGGATAAGTATCTGTTTCAGGGTCTTGGGAGCGAATTGATTCCATTCCCTGGCCTCGGTAAACGGACAGGTCATGTTGGCCATCATGGCCACGTGATAGTGAGCCCCTCCGCCGTTCTCCAGGGAAAAGAACCCGCAGTTATCCAGATAAGGGCCGATCAGCCTG
This sequence comes from Desulfonatronospira sp., assembly GCA_007125075.1. Taxonomy (GTDB): domain Bacteria; phylum Desulfobacterota; class Desulfovibrionia; order Desulfovibrionales; family Desulfonatronovibrionaceae; genus Desulfonatronospira. Next base: position 12,799 of record SLDX01000112.1, on the reverse strand, counting down.
TCCTCGGCCAGCCTGAACCTGTTTCCGGAATTAGACTGGGTGATGTCTCTGGCGGTGGTGTCCGTGAAGTGGATGTAGCCCGAATCGCGGACAAAATCCAGGATCGCGTCCCTGTCTCCCCTGGGATAGGGATACTCGAAGTCCGCTTCATCCAGAGAGGGCAGAACAGGTTCTATCCGTCCGAGACGCTTGTCGTGCACTGACCTGTATTCTCCAAGCTGCACGAAAGGATTATAGCCTCTGGCGGAGATTTCAGCCGTCAGCCGGGACAGACGCAGGGCTTCCGGATCGCGGTCCCGGTAAACCATAAGTTCCGGGGTGACGGCCACAAACTTGGTATCATAGTCTCCGCTGCGAAACTGTTCATTGGTCATCACTTTGCGGTGAAAGGGAATAGTGGTCTTGACCCCGCCGACAATGTATTCGTTTAGCGCCCTTTCCATGGTTCCCAGAAGTTTTTCCCAGGATTTGCCGTAGACGATGAGCAAAGCCGCAGCTGAATCATACTGGGAAGGAAAATGATAGCCTGCGGATATGCAGGAATCCACCCGCACGCCCTGGCCGCCTGGAGACTGGTACCTGGTGATCAGACCGGCATTGGGGGCGAAATTCTGCTGCGGATCCTCGCAGTTTATGCGCACCTGCATGGCATGATTGGTCGCTATGGTGTTCTCTTCGTTGAATCTTAGCTCTGAGCCGAAGGAAACGGCTATCTGCTCCTCCACCAGATCCACGCCGTAGCGGCATTCTGTAATGCCGTGCTCCACCTGAAGCCTGGTATTGACTTCTATAAGATACGGCGTGCCCTCGGAATCCACAAGAAACTCAACCGTACACAGGGAGTGATAGCCCACCTCACGCACAAGTCTGCGGGCGTACTCCTTGAGTTCCTCTCTTAATTTCTCATTCATCCCCGGCCAGGGGGAAGGGGTGATCTCCACCAGTTTCTGGTGGTTGCGCTGCAGCGTGCAGTCACGCTCATCAAAAGCGAATACATTGCCGTACTTGTCGGCAATAACCTGAATCTCGATATGCCTGACGGAAGTCAAAAGCTTTTCCACGTACAGGCGGGGGTTGCCGAATGATGCCTGGGCAAGCGCTGAAGCCTTGGCATAAGCACGTTCAAGCTCTTCTTCACGAAAGACTTCGTAGATCCCCCGTCCGCCTCCGCCGCCTTCAGCCTTGAGCATGACCGGGAAGCCGATTTCATAAGCCATGTCCAGGGCTTCTTCAACAGTGACCGCACCTTCGGAACCGGGCACAACCGGAACGTCCAGCTGTTTGGCCAGAGTGCGCAGGGCGACCTTGTTGCCTAAAACCTCCATGGCTTTGGGGTCAGGGCCGATGAATACTATTCCTGCTTCGCGGCATTGGGTGGGAAAGGAAAAATCTTCAGATATGAAGCCCCATCCGGGATGAATGGCGATTATATCCAGAGCCTTGGCCCTGGCTATGATCTTTTTCATATTCAGATAAGTTCTGGGATTCTCGCCCAGAAGCAGCAATTCCTGCGCACCCGAAGTGAAAGGAGCGGTCTTGTCCACATCCGTAGCGGTCATCACCGGCACGGCGTGAAAAACTTCCCTGATGGAACGGGCTATCCTCCTGGCCGGAATCCCCCGGTTGGCCACCAGTATCTTTTTGCCCCTGAGCTCGCTTACAACTTGATCAAAAGTCTTGACACCCATCTTATTTTTGTCCTTTATTTACAGTTAACTTTAATATCTGATCGGAAATCAAAGCAGCATTTGCCCGTCCCTGATCCGCTCCAGACGCCCGAAGCAGTCCAGGACAATTTCGCCCTGACGATTCATCCCCTGCAGATACCCTTCAAAAAGCTCTCCATCTCTTTGAAACCTTACCTTGCGCCCAATTTTCCATAAGCAGGGATTTATTTCTTGCTCAAAAGTAACAGATGAGAAATTATGTAATTGATCATCATAGCCTAAAGCGCACCAATACACAAGTTCAGCCCAGCCGAGTAAAGGATCTGATCCGGGCCAGGCCTCCTTAAGTGAACCGGCATCCATAAGTCTGTCACTTCGAAGTTGACCTGGCTCCGGACAGGACTTCAGATTCAGTCCCACCCCGGCCAGCAGTGAGCCCTTTTTTTCCTCGATCAGGATACCTCCGATTTTCCTGTCTTCCAGAACAAGGTCATTGGGCCATTTCAGAAAGACTTCCATTCCCTTTTGTCTTAAGGCGCAAAGGATGCAATGTCCGACAACAACGGGCAGAATCCTGTTCATTTCTTCCGATCGAGCCGGAGGCAGGAGCAAGGCAGCATAAATATTGCCCGCGGGTGAAGACCATGTCCTGACCATGCGCCCCCTGCCCCTGGTCTGCTTGAGACACAGGACAGAGTCTCCGGGATTCAATTGCCCCCGGGAAAGCATATCCCAGGCTGCATCAAGACTGGAAGTGCATATGGGCAGCTCAAAAATACTCAGGTTCTTCCATTCCCTGCCGAATAACTCCCGGGACCTGAACTTTCTCAGCGCGGGCTGTTCCTTTGAAGAAAGAAGATCGCCCAGTGCATGTTCATAGGGTTTAATCATAGCTGAATCTATTTAAATTGTCTGATTTCCAGAGGTATCTGCAAAAGCCGTATGCTTAAATTTTGAGTTTAGTTCCAAGCTGATAACTATTTCATATTCCTGATCCCCGAACCTTGATCCAGAATCCATAATCCTGAATCTTGAATCCATTATCCATAATCCATAATCAATAATTCGACGAGCGGCTGAATTTAAGAGTTATCAGGAAAGGCAGGCAGAATAGCTAATAGCTTTTGTCGGGGACAAGTCTTTTATCAATGCACATATTCACATATTGTGGCACGGCTTCCTGCCCGGAGGCATACAGCCCTGAGGGGGATTGGCTCTTCCGGCACCCACTTGTCCCAAAAATTAAGGCTTTTCGGGCACAAAATCATGCTCAAGCGGGTGCCGGAGTGCCTGTCCCCTGCTTTCCTTAAAAGCGCTAAACAGATACGCCAATAGCTTTGGTTGGGGACAAGTCTTTTATCAATGCACATATTCACATATTGACAATCGGGAAATCAAGAAACTCACTGTATTCAACCCTGAATTTCTTCATCCAGCGAGTCCAGGATTCCAAGCGGCCTGATCAGTTTGCGCTCTACTTTTTCTCTGACAGCCTCGGGATCATGTCCTGTTTCTGACTGATAAATATCAACCCGGCCAAGGGCCAGTTCACGGCCTCTGTTGTATCCGGATAAGCGGACCTGTTCGATGTTTTCCCAATCCGGACTGTTCATGAAGTCATTTACTGCCGGAATGATTTCCGGATAGAGTGCTTTGGATAAAGGACGCATGAAGGCAATGTAAAAACCCAGTGAAGAGCTTTTCCTTTCCCTGACAATATGACCCAGAACCCCGAGGGGATGGGTGTCTGCCAGAAGGTCCCTGACCGCGCGGACAAAAACCTCAACCAGAGTGTTGGCCTGCTCCGATACCATTCGCTGCCACATATCCTCAGGGAACACATCCACGTTGGCCTCGCCTGTTTCATGGTGCACCCAAGTTTTCAGTTCTGAATCCACAACCTCATAAAATTTGGGGATTTGATTTCCTGGAAATTTGCGCAGTCTGTGCAGATCAAGGCCATATTGGGCAAAGGCAAAGGCCAGGGCCTTGCAGGTGGAACCGCGCAGTTCCAGAACTTCATCCCAGAGAAGTGTGGCCATGGATTGCCGTCTGGCAATTATCTGGTCACCCTGGCGCATGAGCGGAGCGCTGAATATGTCCCGGGAAAGCTCATGATCTACGATGCAGACTTTCAGGCCGTCCTGTTCCCATTCTTCCACAGGCCTGGCCAGAAAATAGCTGGGCTTCATCCCGGTGACCAGACCGGCTCCATAGAACAGATCCGTACCTGAAAGCATGGAATTGATCTCCAGGGCTTCCATGCAATCAAGTTTGTGTCCGTTGACATTTAAACTGGACGGAGTTTTGCCTTCAAGGTCCATCCAGAGCTTCTCCCGCTCTTCCACCCACTGCAGCAGATCGCTCTGGGCAGGTTCCTCCCAGGGAGGAATGCGCAATTCCCATTTGTACAGATTTCTTAGACGCAGAAGCAGCATGCACAAGGAAAAGGTTCCGCTGAAATTAGCATCGGATATATGACAGTTAAGCTGTATCTGCTTTTGAAGATTAACAATATTTATAGACATAAACCCATTTTAATAGCCCTGAAAGATAAAGTAAACCCGTCATTGAAATTTTGTCTTATCTTTCATTTTTTTCTCTTTCCGGCGGCAGAAAACCGCCTCCTCCCGGAGTCCTGATAAGCAGTCTGTCGCCTGCGTCCAGAAAATCTCTGAACTTGCCCGGCCGCTTCTGCCACTTTCCATCACGTTTAACCAGGTTTTCTCCACAGGCTCCGGACCTGCCTCCCTGCAGGCCATAAGGCTGAGTGCTTCTTCTTTCGGAAAGCACTGTAACCTCGCAGGGCGCCAGGACCTCGATCTCCCTGATCAGGCCTTCCCCTCCTGAAAACTTTCCCGCGCCTCCGGAATTGCGGCGCAGACCATAGGCACGCACGCGCAGAGGGTAGCTGTGTTCAATAGCCTCCACCGGAGTATTCAAGGTGTTGGTCATGTGCGAATGCACCCCGTTTTCGCCGTTTTTAGCCATTGAGGCACCCATGCCCCCGCCCAATGTTTCGTAGTAGGTAAATTCCTGTCCGCTTACAGGGGACTTTCCTCCTATGCTCAGATTGTTCATGGTTCCCTGGGACGCCGCTGGAATCCTCTCCGGGACGGCCTTTGACAGAGCGCCCAGGATCACATCCACAATTCTCTGCGACGTCTCCACATTGCCGCCGGTAACAGCTGCAGGGTATTTTGCATCGAGGACCGAACCAGGTCTGGTGATCACCCTTATTGGCCGCAAGCAGCCGCTGTTTGCTGGAATATCCTGATCTATCAGGCATCGAAACACATACAGCACACACGACAGGGTAATGGCCCGCACGGCATTGACGCATCCGGGAACCTGATCGGAGCTTTCGCTGAAATCCAGAACAGCCCGGTCCTTTTCAATGGTCATTTCCAGTATGATGGGTATCATGGATCTTTGCAGCCCGTCATCATCCAGATGGTCAACAAACCGGTATTTTCCGTCAGGGATTTCGGAAACGGTCTGTTGCATCACCCTTGCCGAATAATCAATCAGAGCCCGGCCATATGTCTTAAGCGTTACTGAACCGTACTTTTTGCTCAGTTCCTGAATTCTCTTGATTCCGGTCAGATTGGCCATGATCTGGGCTGAAAAGTCGCCTCTGCGCTCTTCAGGGGTGCGCACGTTCTTAAGGATAATCTCTAAAAGCTGCTCATCCATTTCTCCCCTGCGCAAAATTTTCAGCGGCGGAATGATCAGGCCTTCCTGATGGATGGAGTTTGAAAGAGGCATCGACCCTGGAGAAACTCCTCCTATATCGCTGTGGTGCGCCCTGTTGGCCGCATAAAAAAGCGGATACGGCTCACCGGCAAAAACAGGAGCCATAACTGTCACATCGGGCAGGTGCGTACCTCCCTGAAAAGGATCGTTGAGCATGACCATGTCCCCATCTTCAAGCTCTTTGTGCATGATCGCCGACTTCACCGACAGGGGCATGGAACCCAGATGCACCGGGATATGCGCGGCCTGGGCGATCATTTGCGCATCAGGATCAAAAACCGCGCAGGAAAGATCCCTGCGCTCCTTGATATTCGGGGAGAATGCGGTTCTGGTCAGGGCTACGCCCATTTCTTCGCAGATTGAAGAGAAGCGGTTCTTGAACACTTCTAGCAGGATCGGATTTATGTTCATCTTCTTTGTTCTGGCTGACGATTATGCAGGCTGAGGATGGATATAATTCCTCGATACAATGCGAGGGTTCTGCAAGTCTTTATTCCCTTTTGACAAAATTTCGAATCCGGAAACACTGAATGTAAGGTATTACTAAATTAAAACATAATTTTAGAGCAAAAGCCGAGGAACCAAAAATTTTAATAACTATTCCTGATCGATTTCCAGGATGATGTTGCCCAGCTCGTCTGTTCTGCCTGCGGCAAAAGGCGGGACAGCGATTGTTGAAGTATATTCAGTGATCACTGCAGGCCCACGGAATTCATCTCCGGGCTGCAGCAGTTTCCGGTTTAAAATCCGGGCAAAATATTCTCTGCCGCCGAAGACAACTTTCGCTCTGCCTGCAACAGCCTCTTGAGGCGCATTCGTACCGGCTTGAGCCTGAGTCTGAAGACCGGGTTTGTGTGGAGAACCAATGGCCCTTATTCTCAAATTGACTATCTCGGTCTGTCTTCCAGAGTGCTTATGCCCGTATTTCTGCAGATGCAGCTCCTCAAAACCTCTGGAAATTTCTACTGGATTCCACGGAACCATTATCTCAAATGACTGACCCTGGTAGCGCATATCCAGAAAGCGGCTTATGACGACTTCGGAACGCTTAAAACCTTCCCTGACCATTTCCCTGCTGGCCTGACCTTCCATGTCTTGGAACAATTTGTCCAGAGCATCCGGAGTTGTGTCCTGGCGGGGCAGCATTACTGTCAGGGAATAGTCTTTGACCACGTCCGCCAGAATCATCCCCAGGGCAGAAAGTACGCCCGGATTTCCGGGTGCCAGTACTCTGGGAATGGACAGCGCTCTGGCCAGCCCGGCGCAGTGCAGGCCTCCAGCGCCTCCGAATGAAACCAGGGTGAAGTCTCTTGGATCATAGCCTCTTTCTACGGAAATTACGCGGATGGCCCTTTCCATGTTTGTGTCCGCAACTGCCAGAACGCCTTCAGCCAGCTGCACGGAATCCAGGCCGCAGTGCCTGGACATCTGTGCAAAAATACGCTCAAGTCTTTTTGAATCCAGGATCATATTTCCGCCCAGAAAACTCTCCGGCCGGATCCGGCCCAGATAAAGATGGGCGTCAGTGACTGTAATCTCCTTTCCTCGGCCGTAACAGACCGGACCTGGATCAGATCCTGCGCTTTCCGGCCCGACTCTTAAAGCCCCGCCCGGGTCCAGCCTGGCTATGGAGCCTCCGCCGGCGCCGACAGTGTGTATGTCCAGCATGGGCACCTTGAGAGGCAATCCTGACAAAAAGGCTTCCGTGGATAGTGGGAGGTCTTCCTGAATCAGACACACATCAGTTGAGGTTCCGCCCATATCCAGGGTAATAAGTCTTTCAAACCCGGCTGCCCTGGCTGTGCTCACAGCGCCGACCACACCTCCGGCAGGCCCGGAGAGTATGGTCCGCACCGGCTCGCGCATGGCCTGTTCCACTGAGATGCTTCCCCCGTTGGACTGCATGATGCGCAACTGAGAAGGATGAAGGCTGTCCTTGATCCGCTGCAGATAGCCGGACATCTTGGGAGCCACATAGGCGTTGACCACTGTAGTGGACAGCCGCTCGAACTCTCTGAATTCCGGAAGTATCTCATGAGAAAGTGATACCGGCACCTTCAGATCTGCGAGCTCTTTGAAAATCATCTGTTCATGATCTGGATTGAGGTAGGAAAAAAGAAGGCACACAGCTATGGACTGAACATCTTCGGATTTAACGGCCTGTTTTATTGCTGTCAGAGCTTCTGCGTCCAGGGGCTCTATTTGAACGCCTTGCGCGTCCATTCTTCCTGGCACCCCGAATCTTAATTCGCGGGGGACCAGAGATTCCGGTTTGCTGTAATACAAATTGTAGAGCTGCGCCCGGTTTTGCCGGCCGATTTCGATCAGATCCTCAAAGCCATGATTGCAGATAATGGCTGTCCTGGCTCCCTTGCGTTCAAGCATGGCGTTTGTGGCCACTGTTGAGCCGTGCACAATCTGTGATGACCGGCTGCCTCCAATATGCCCGAGCCCCTCCAGCACCGCCCGCGCGGGGTCGTCCTGTGTGGATAAAAGCTTGTGCACATGCCATCTTCCATTTTTGAACAGAACAACATCCGTAAATGTCCCCCCTGTATCCACTCCGACAGCCATAGTACTCATAGTCACTTCCCAACTCTGAAGCCCCGGAATTTTTTCACGCATCATTTCATGTCAATCCAGGTTATCCAAAACCTGGCGACTGCGGGCAGACGGTGGGCGGCTTTGGTGAAAAATGCCTGCCTGCATAATGCTTTACGCCTGCAGGCAGGCATAAGAAAAGCTATCCTTCTTCCTCCCAGTGGATACATTCCACCGGACAACTATCTATTGCTTCCTGTATGAGATCCTCGGGACCTCCTTCCTCAAGGATTACGTATGCCTTTTCTTCATTCTCGTCAAAAGCGAACACTTCGGGACAGATTTCCACGCAGCTTTCGCAACCAATGCACTCTTCAGTTACTATTATTACTTTAGCCATGCGGGATACCTCCTTGTTTAAACTAATTTTAAAACATTTCTCACTAATTTTAACATATTAAGCCCACTATTCTATCCTGTCATTGATTTAAGTCAAAAAAACTTTCTCAAATAATCATTCTGCAGAAAAATAAAAAAAAGCCCCTGCCCTGAAGATGGGGGCAGGAGCTTTTTACACGTAAGCGCCCCACCCGGGCGCGCCCGGGACCAAACCCGCAAGTAACTTACACCGCCTTAACCCTGGATTCCGGCTCCCGGTTCAAGCCCGGGACAAGCTTCGCCGGAATGACGGAAAAGGGGAATAGCCTGCTTTAATCGTCACCCCGGACTTGCCTGCCCCGTACTAGATACGGGGATCCGGGGTCCAGTTTTTATGAAGTTACTTAGAAGTCCCTTGAGCTGCTTAATCAACCCTTTGATTAAGATCCCATATAAGCTCCCCTTCAGGATGAGGATCCAGATACTCGAGCCAGATATGCGTCTTCAGGTGATCTTCGTCCATGTGCAGCCCGCGGCTGTGTTCCTCAATAGGAGGCACAATTTCATATATGTCTCCCTCCAGATCCGGCGCAATGCCGTAATTGGTGGCCTGCACGGCGTACTGAACCGCCTGGCGGCTGTATTTCTGAGATTTGGCCAGGGTGTCAATGGCCTTGGCCGGATTGTGAAATCCCGCGCTGTTCTCAGCGGAGACATAGTCCCAGAACCATTGTCCCTTGCGCACCCGCTCCCTGGCCTGAATCATCAATTGGTCAAAGTTGTCCCTCAGTTCTCCCTCGTATTCCGAGGCCAGCCTGACCGCTTCATGCGCCCTTACTGATTCTTCCTGAGCGAGCATGAGCTGTTCCCAGGTCTTTTCCTGGGAATAAATTACCCTGTCCTTCAGATACTGAGGACCCATTCCTGCGTGGCATTGTCCGCAGGTATTTTCGATTGTTTCAAGAGATCTCAGCGGCGAAGTCTGAAAATGGCTGGATATCTTTTTCTTCCCGTCCATGCGCGTATAAGGCATATGGCAGTCGGCGCAGGCCACTCCGGCGGCTCCATGCGTGCTGTCATGCCACATCTCGTATTCAGGGTGCTGGGTCTTGATCATCGGCGTGTCGGAAACCGGATGAGTCCAGTCTATGAACCAGCCCTCAAAACCCTCGCGGTCGGTTATTCCGAAACCTTTTTTATATTCATAGATGTCTCCGGGATTCATGCCCCTGTCCCAGGGAAAAACCGGCTTGGCCGCAACCCCCAGCTCTTCATGCTGAAAATAATACTCCACATGGCATTGAGCACAGACCAGCGAACGCATTTCGTTTCGAGAAGCTTCCTTCCAGTCCCTGTCCTGTTTCTCCAGGGCCTCGGTCAAGGGAACACTGGTGATGCGCAGACTCATGTCCTGAGGATCATGGCAGAGATTGCACCCCACGGCATGCTCCTCCAGGTCGTGATCTTTCCGGAAATCATGAAATTCCATGGCCCAGAAATCATCGCCGTATTCTTCAATGTAACCGGGCATCTTATTGCTTTTGCAGTTGTAGCAGGTGGAAGGCAGTCCGGCCTGTTCGCTGTATCTGTTTATCCGGTCGATATCCAGGATGTCGTGAACGGCGTTGGCATGTCCCCTTGCCCGGTTGTATTCATAACTGAAAGGATATCCAAGCCAGAGATTCTTAAGATAGGGCTGACAATATTTGTAAGCCCGGGGCAGATCGCCGCACAGATGCTTTTCATGGGCGACAGAGCCGCCGTACTCGGTCATTTGGCCGTCCGCGTGATCGAAATTTTCGGCCTTAAGCCGCTGATATGTCTGATACTGAAGAGGAAAATAATCCGCAAAAGCACTGTTTTTCTCTGCATCCTTCTCGGAAAGATCGGTTTCATATTCCGCCGTCTCCGCTTCCGGAATCTCGGCGCATGCTGCAAAGGTCAAAATAAAAGACAAGGCCGCAATCAAGGATAATATCCGCTTATTCATCAGCCACCCTCCTTTGGGCAATGGACATTTTGTTCATATGAGGCACCTGCCGGTGGCAGTCAGTGCAATTAGACTTAACCTCACTGGCTGCCACATTAAGACCGGTCATGGCATGGCAATTGATGCAGTTATCATTGATTACTTCTCTGCTTCTGTCGCTGACCTGGATCACGTCCGGAACATCACCGGCGATATTTCTGAACACATCCTTGGTCCCGGCGTAGGTTTTGAAAACCATCTTGGGCATGGCGGAGTACGGAGCATGACACTCATTGCAGGAAACATTCGCATGAACCGACTGCTGATGGGTGCGCACTGACTCGTACATGACATGACAGCTGCCGCAGAATTCGGCCTGATCCGTATGGCTGTAGGTATAGCCGGCCACAAGGGTCATGGCTGCTCCAAGAAGCAGGATTATCAGTAGTGCGGTCTTGGATACACCTCTTTGTCCATTCATGGACCACCTCCTTTTTTATTAGTGCACTCCAAAACTTATAAAGCTATCATTCTGGTATAGTTTTATTGATAATATCTCTATGACAAAAACCAAGCATTAATCAATTTTTTTGACACAGGATGGATACATAAAGACAAAGCCCCTTTGCAGGGGCTTTGTCTTGGAAAAAGGGGAAAGTATGGAAACACTATCCCAGGATGGCCTTCAGATCATCCTCCGGAGTGGTGATGGGTTTGACATTGTAATTTTCAACCAGATAATTGAGGACATTCGGACTTAAAAAAGCCGGAAGTGACGGCCCCAGACGGATATCTCTGATTCCCAGGGCAAACAGGGACAACAGGATGGCCACGGCCTTTTGTTCGTACCAGGAGAGCACCATGGACAGCGGCAGGTCATTTACCTCGCAATCAAAAGCTTCAGCCAGGGCCATGGCTATTTTCACCGCTGAATAGGAGTCGTTGCACTGGCCGACGTCCAGAAGCCTGGGAATGCCTCCGATGTCCCCCAGATCCTTGTCAAAAAACCTGAACTTTCCGCAGGCCAGGGTCAGGACCACACAGTCTTTGGGCACCTGTTCCACGAACTCGGTGTAGTAGTTGCGCCCGGGCTTGGCCCCGTCGCAACCGGCCACCAGAAAAAAGTGTCTGATCTGTCCGTTCTTGACTGCCTCAATAACCTTGTCCGCAACGGAAAGGACCGCGTTTCTGCCGAATCCGACATTGATCTCCCCTCTGTCCTCATCCTGGGCAAAGCCTTCCATGCTCAGGGCCTTATCAATCAATGGAGTGAAGTCCTTGTCCTGAATATGAGTTACTCCGGGCCAGCCTACAAGTCCTGTGGTAAATATGCGGTCCTTGTAGGATTCCTGGGGCCTTTGAAGACAATTGGTGGTCATCAGGATCGGCCCTGGAAATTTGGGGAACTCCTTGTGCTGATTCTGCCAGGCTGTTCCGTAATGACCATAAAAATGCGGATATTTTTTCAATTCAGGATAACCGTGACAGGGCAGCATTTCTCCATGCGTATATATGTTGATATCTTTGCCTTCGGTCTGCTGCAGAAGCATGTCCAGATCTTTCAGGTCGTGCCCGGAAACCATGATGGCCTTGCCCTGCCTGTATCCCAGAGGCACCCGAGTAGGTGTTGGATGCCCGTAGGTTCCGGTGTTTGCCGCATCCAGAAGTTCCATGGTCCTGATGTTCACCCTGCCGCACTCCAAAACCAGCTCAATCCATTGCTCCAGGGACAGATCCCTTCTCAGGGTTGAAGCAAGACCCCTTTGAACAAACTCATATACCCCGTCGTCTTCCTGCCCCAGGATTGCCGCGTGGTCTGCATAGGCGGATACGCCTTTCAGGCCGTAGATCAATGTCTGTTTAAGATGGTGAATGTCTTCGTCGGGATCCTTTTCAGCCAGAACGCCGTGTTCCTTTCCCTGCTCGATCATGTCTTCCAGAGAGTCTCCGGAAATAAAACCTGCCGGTTCGGAATCAGGAACAATTCCTCCGGCTTCTTTGACCTTTGATTTAAGCTCATCTCTTAACCTGACGGCTTCTCTGACCAGATCAGCAAGGCGGGAAGGATCAAAATTGACGTTGGTCAGGGTGGAGAACATTGCTTCGCTGATAAACCTTCCCACTTCAGGATCAGCTATGCGTTTTTCTCTGCCTTCAACAGCCACCTGGGACAGCCCCTTAAGAGCAAAGACCAGCAGATCCTGCATGGCTGCAGTGTCCGGCTGCTTGCCGCATACGCCTATCTTGGTGCATCCTTCACCTTTGGCTGTCTGCTCGCACTGAAAGCAGAACATTTGCATATCTTTCATTTAAAAAACCTCCTTGGCTGAAATTTATTGACTTGATGTATAAAATAATGTCTTTTGCACTGCATACCTTGACATAAGTCAATTTGATTAAAAAATTTAAAAAAAATGTCTGAGCCGGCAAAGATTTATTGCAGGATCAGAAAAACATTTCTTTCAGAAAAATCATGCCCATAAACCTT
>SLDX01000027.1 GCA_007125075.1 Desulfonatronospira sp. | reverse complement strand
GAGAGCGCGCAATAGCCTGGTCCGGGCGCTCTGATAAGTTTGCAGCCGGCTGTTCATAAGCACATATGTTCCAGTTACTTTCAGGAAAACTTTAAGTCTGAAGCAGAAAAACCCGTAAGAATTTGTCTGTCAATTTGCCGCAAAGGGTGAAGCAGGACTTCATCCTTTCTTTTTTGAACACTTGTCAACTCTTAAAATATGGGAATTTTACATGCATTATGTAGGTTTCTTCAGTCTGCTCATTTCTCTGGTCATGCTCATCTTTCTGTCCGTAATGGCCTTTGCCGAGCTGTGGAGGAGTAAATCAGCCGGTGGCGGATTTAAAATCCTGCCCTGGATGGAAAAGGGACAGACCGCGGTCCTGGTTCTGACCACCATAAGCTCGCTTATCCTGCTGGTGGCTCTGGGCCGCAATGATTATTCATTCGACTATGTTTACAGATACACTGATGAATTTCTGCATCCCGTCTATCAGTACTCAGCTTTCTGGGCCGGACAGGCGGGCTCTCTTCTGTTCTGGTTCTGGGTTCTGGTCATTATGGCCGGCATCTGGCTTCTGTCTCCGGTATACAAATCCCTGAACCAGCATACCAAGGTCTGGTTCTGGGGATTTATGTTCATTGTCCAGGCATTTCTCCTGCTTCTGCTCACCGGACCAAGCAATCCGTTCATAATTCTTGATCCGGCCCCTGCTGTGGGCAGGGGCCTTAACCCCCTGCTGCAGAACGTGGGCATGATGTTTCATCCTCCGCTCACTTTTCTTGGCTATGCCGGTTTCACCATACCCGCCTGCCTGGCCCTGGCCGGATGGATGTCCAATGATCAGCGCAGCTGGCTCTTTCAGTGCCGCAACTGGGTTCTTTTCGCCTGGGTCACCCTTACCGGAGGCGGGATCCTGCTCGGCGGCTGGTGGGCTTATATGGAGCTTGGCTGGGGCGGATACTGGGCCTGGGATCCAGTTGAAAACGCATCCCTTATCCCCTGGCTGGTGAGCACGGCCTTTCTGCATACGGCTATCGTGGGCAAGCAGCGAAACGTCCTGCACCGTTCCAATCTGATACTTATCTGCTTCGCCCTGATAACCTGCTTTTTCGCCACCTATCTGGTCCGAAGCGATGTCATCGAATCCCTGCACACCTTTGGCGGCCGGGGTGTGGGCGGGCCGCTGGTCATCTTCATGCTTGGACTTGCGGCTGCAACCTTTTTCGTCGCTCTTGCCGGTCAAAAACAGAAAAGCGCCCTGGACAGTCTGTGGAGCAGACAGGGCCTGATGATCATCATCTGCTGGCTTTTTCTGGCTCTGGCGGTGATTGTGGCCATGGGCACCATGTGGCCGGTGATTTCCAATATCTGGACGGCAAACCCCATGGGTCTTGGTCCGGATTTCTACAACCGGGTCTGCCTGCCGCTTTTCACCTTCATGGCTCTGGTAATGTGCGTATGTCCCTGGCTTAAGTGGCGAAGCGGAGTTCTGGATTTTCAATACCTGACCGCGGTGCTGGTTGTTCTGGTCATGTCCCTGGCCGGACTGTGGGTTGGAGGAATGCGCGATTTAATGCCGCTTCTGGCCGCGTCAGCCGGTTTTGCGGGCATGGTCTCCATGATTCTTTTTGTCTTTTCCAGAAGAGAAGTGCGCCGCAGGCGAGCAGGATGGGGTATTTATCTGGCCCATTTCGGGGTGGCCATGATAGTTCTGGGAGTGGCCTTTTCCGGTCCCTACCAGCAGGAAACCCAGGTGCGCCTGAGCCAGGGCGAAACCGTGGTCATGGATGTCTTCGAGATTACCTATTCTGATTTCAGAGAGGAGCACCGGCCGGGAACCTCCATATATGAAGCCAGGCTGGATGTGACCAGAGACGGTAAAGAAGTGGGCACTCTTCTGCCCCAGCGCACTCTGCACCAAGGTTTTGATCAGCCCTACTCAGAAGTATCCACCATCTTTTCCCTGGGCAAGGAAATATACTCGACCATTCTGGGATTCGACCCGGAATTAAACGTCACCTTCAAACTGAGCATCAATCCGCTGGTCAACTGGATCTGGATCGGGAGCATCATCCTGTGCCTGTCCATCTTCCTGATAATGGGCCGGGTGAAGGTAAGGCCCGTCGAGGAGAATAAGGAATAGGGCGAAGGTTGTTTCGTCCGGTTTAAGCCATGTATGAAAAAGAAGATCAAGGCGTGCTTCTGGAGCTCAAGAAAGTCAGCCATTTTTTTGATCAGCGCCTGGTGTTCAGGGACATCAGCCTGAAACTTAAAAAAGGCAGCGTGCTGATACTGGCTGGACCAAATGGAGCGGGCAAGACCACGCTTATAAATATCATGTCCGGCCTGATAAGTCCCGCAAGCGGCAGTGTGCTGGCGAGGGTGCCCTGTGAAAAGCGCGCTTTTTTAGGACATTACACCTTTAACTATCCGGGTCTGAGCGCCCTGGAAAATCTCAGGTTCTGGGCGGGAATCTACGGCCTGTCCAAAAGCGAGGAAGATCTTACGGATCTTCTTGTCCTGGTGGGCCTTAAAGGCTTTGTGCATGAAAAGGCCCGTACATATTCCAGGGGCATGGCCCAGCGTCTCAGCCTGGCCAGGGTACTCATGCTCGATCCTGAACTCATGTTTCTGGATGAACCCGCAACAGGCATGGATGCCCGTTCCAGAGAGATGTTAAGGGAACAGATCCGGTCTGCCCGGCAAAGGGGCGCAGGCATTGTCTGGGTCAGCCATACTCTGGAAGAGGACCTGAATCAGGCGGATATGGTTCTTTATCTGCAGAACAAAAAAGCGGCCTTTATGGGTCCCGCCACAGAGTTCAGGACAGAAGTCCTGGAGGCTGCGCAGTGAGGATAAAGGCTCTGGACTTGATGGCCAAGGACCTGCGTCTGGTCTTCTCCGACGGCGCAGGCATTGTTCAGCCGGTGCTGCTTGGTCTTATCCTGGTTTTTGTATTCAGCCTGTCCACACCAGTGGGTGAGGAAGTCTCTGCCCAGGCCGCGGCGGCCATCTTCTGGCTGGCCACAAGCTTTGCGGTGATACTGGTCTTCAATACCCTGTACAGCCTGGAGGGAGCCAATCAGGCGCGCATAGGTCTGCTTCTGGCACCGATTCCTGTGCAGTACATCTGGATCGGCAAGGCCCTGTCAGGACTTGTGCTTCTGCTTGCGGCCCAGCTTTTTTTTCTGCCGGCGATCGTTGTTTTTCTGGGCCAGGATGAGATGCACTCCTGGCCTGCAGCCCTGGGGAGCATCATGCTTGTCAACTGGGGGCTTGTGGCTGTGGGATCACTTCTTGGAGCCATGTCCCAGGGGCACAGCGCAAGAGATTCACTTTTAAGCGTAGTGGTGTTTCCCCTGCTGGTCCCTGTCCTGCTGGCCGGAATCAGTATGGGCGCGTATTTTTTTGGTGATGGATCAGGTGAGGACTTAGGCGGCTGGCTGGGCCTGGTTCTGGCCTTCAATGCCCTTTTCACCGGCGCGGCACTGCTGCTTTTTCCGTTTATCTACGGAGAGTACTAAGTATATGAACGTCAACAACAGTATTACACTATCCCCGGCAGGGGCCCTGGCCCTGGCCGGAGGCCTGTCTCTGGCCCTGGCGCAGTATTTCATCTGGATTTACGCACCTGTGGAAGCAACCATGGGTCTGGTGCAGAAGATATTTTACCTGCATCTTCCCGTAGCCTGGTGGGGACTTATCTGTTTTTTCATTGTGTTTTGCGCCAGTATCGGCTTTCTGCTGCGCAGAAGTCCCGGCATGGACCAGCTGGCAGTGTCTGCCGCGGAAATCGGTCTGCTTTACAGCACTCTGGCGCTGGCCACTGGATCCCTGTGGGCCAGAGTGTCCTGGAACACCTGGTGGACCTGGGATCCCAGACTTTCCACAGCCCTGATCATGTGGTTCATCTATGCAGGCTATCTGGTCCTGCGGCAGTCCATTGAAAACAGACGCAAGATGCGTATGGTGGCCGCCGTGCTCGGAGTGGTGGCTTTTTTAAACGTGCCCCTGGTCTTTTTGTCCGCGCGCATGTGGCGCAGCATCCATCCGGCGGTGTTCGCCGCGGAAGAAGGCGGACTGGAGCCTGAGATGCTGATCACGGTCATAGTCTGCGTGGCGGCTCTGGGGCTTTTGACCGCGGGGCTGCTCCTGTTTCGCTTCCGGCAGAGAAACATGCAGGACAGGGTGCGTGATCTTTATATTCAATGAAATGGAAAAATAATTAAAAAACAAAACAGGGTATAACATATGACATACTTGATTTTAAGCAATGTGCTCGTCTGGCTGGGTATCGGCGGATATCTTTTTTACCTTGCTGCAAACCAGAAAAATCTGGAAAAAAAGATCAGGCAGCTGGAGGAGATATCTCATGAGCAGTAACTATTTTTCATCATCAGGCATGCAAAAAACAGTAATAATCCTGGCCTTTCTGGCCCTGGCGGCTATCTTTCTGTCGTCGGTGTGGAACAGGATGCAGTCTCCGTCCCTGGTTATTGAGACCGGGATCCAGCAGGCCGATCGGGAAGCGATGACCAGAATAGCCGCCTTGATGCAGGAAGTAGAGAGAGACCCGGAAAATGTTCACGCTCTTACAGAACTGGCCGGTTTTTTCATGCGCAATCAGGAATGGGACAGGGCCTGGGCTTTCTGGAAAAGGATTCTGACCATTGAGCCGGAAAACCGGCTGGCGCTGAATCAGGCCGGTTTCGCCATGTTCAGGATGGGAAACATCAGTGAGGCGGCAGATATTTTTAAAAGACTGCTGGAGATTGATCCGGATAACTATCACGGCCATTTTAATCTGGCCGTTATTTACAAATATTACCTGGATGAACAGGAAAGAGCCGAAGACCATCTGGAGAAGATACTTGAGATAAATCCGGATAATCCTGAACTTCTGGAAAGGGTTCGCCGGGAACTCGATTCTCCTGCATCAGAAGAAGCAGGATAGAAGGTGGCGCTTTTGGCTTTTACACTTCGGGTTTGACAGATATGTCTATTTACCGGTAATAAATTAAATTATGTACGTGATCTTTTTACAGTTAACCGCAGCGGCTCATATATATTCTGCCCGTAAAGCACCTGGAGGCGGTAATGGATAAAATGTGGGGTCATGGCCTGACCTTTGACGACGTCCTGCTTGTGCCTGACTATTCCGAGGTATTGCCTGAACAGACCGATCTCAAAACCTTGCTCACTCCAGAGATAGCTCTGAATATTCCCTTGCTCAGCGCGGCCATGGATACTGTTACCGAATCAGAAATGGCCATATCCATGGCCAGGACCGGGGGTATCGGGGTGGTGCACAAGAATATGAGCATTGAAAGACAGCGCCAGGAAGTGGAAAGAGTTAAAAAATCCGAAAGCGGGATGATTCTTGATCCGGTAACAGTCAGTCCCGGGGATGACGTGGAAAAGGTGCTCAGGCTCATGGCCGAATACCGTATTTCCGGACTTCCGGTGGAGACGCATGGGCGTCTGGTAGGCATAGTAACCAACCGGGACGTGCGCTTTGTCAGCGATTTGAAGACCAGGGTGGCCCAGGTCATGACCAGCGAGAATCTGATCACCGTTCCTGTGGGCATTACTTTGAACGAAGCCAAGGATATCCTGCAGAAGAACAAGATTGAAAAGCTTCTGGTCGTGGATGGTGAAGGCAAGCTGAAAGGGCTTATAACCATCAAAGACATTGAAAAGATAAAGAAGTATCCCAGCGCCTGCAAGGATGAGATGGGCAGACTGCGAGTAGGTGCTGCAGTGGGTGTTGTTCCCGATAAGCTGACCAGGGTGGAAACCCTGCTGCGGGCCGGAGCGGACTTCATCGTACTTGATTCAGCGCATGGTCATTCCAAAAATATTATCGAGGGCATCAGAGAAATCAAGGCCGCCTTTCCCAAATGCCAGCTGGCAGCGGGCAACGTGGCAACTTACGAAGGGGCGAAGGCTTTGGTGGATGCCGGAGCGGATGCTGTCAAGGTCGGCATAGGTCCTGGCTCCATATGCACCACCCGGGTTGTGGCAGGCGTAGGTGTGCCCCAGATAACCGCCATTATGGAATGCACCAGGGCCTGCCGGGAAAAAAGCCGCTGCGTTATCGCCGACGGCGGGGTAAAGTTTTCCGGGGACGTGATCAAGGCTTTGGTCGCCGGGGCCGATACAGTGATGATGGGCAGTATGCTCGCAGGAACCACTGAAAGTCCTGGAGAAACCATTCTGTATCAGGGCAGAACCTACAAGATTTACCGGGGCATGGGCTCCATAGATGCAATGCGCGATGGCAGCAGCGATCGTTATTTCCAGGAAAAGAGCAGCAAGCTTGTTCCTGAAGGCATTGTCGGCCGGGTACCCTTTAAGGGACCGGTGGGGGATACCGTGTACCAGCTGGTGGGCGGAGTACGTTCAGGCATGGGATATCTGGGCTGCAAAACTGTCGGGGAGCTGCAGCACAAAGGACGATTTATGACCATGTCCCCGGCCGGATACCGTGAAAGTCATGTGCACGATGTAATAATCACCAAAGAGGCTCCCAATTATCGAATTGAAAATTATTGATCCCAAGGCTCAAGTCACAGGCCCAAAGATATGCATGTTCAAAGCAAAGTCATAATCCTTGATTTCGGATCGCAGTACACCCAGCTTATAGCCAGAAGGATCCGCGAATCCGGCGTTTATTCAGAAATTCATCCGTGCACCCTGCCGTTTGAAGAGCTTAAGAACAAAAAGCCTGCGGCTCTTGTCCTGTCCGGCGGTCCGGCCAGCGTGACCGCTCCTGAATCCCCCAGACTTGATCAGCGGGTATTTGATCTGAACCTGCCGGTCCTGGGTATCTGCTACGGCATGCAGTTGATCGCGCATATCTTTGGTGGTCAAATGGAAACAGCCGTCAGCCGTGAATACGGAAGGTCCAAACTTGAATTCGTCCGCGACTGTCCTCTCTGGGAAGGCCTGACTGAAAAGGAGGACCTGACGGTCTGGATGTCCCATGGTGACACAGTACTGAGTCTTCCGGAAAATTTTGAAGT
>SLDX01000060.1 GCA_007125075.1 Desulfonatronospira sp. | reverse complement strand
TCCCGTCCGTCAGCCAGTCTGATGCGCACCCCTGATGCTGATTCCACCGGATAAACAGGCAAAGGGTCTATAAGGGAAGTATAGGGATGCCATATGTTTTCGCGGTCAAAAGCCAGTTGATCTTCAAGGGACATCTTTAGTTCCAAAAAATTATGCACCAGAAAAGAATGCCATCCGGATAAAAAGAAAAAACCCGCCATACAAGCGGGTGAGATTCAGATGGCGGAGGGAGAGAGATTCGAACTCCCGGACCCGTCAGGGTCTGCGGTTTTCAAGACCGCCGCCTTCAGCCGCTCGGCCATCCCTCCACTTCGGGTACTTTTAAAACTGAATGATTTCTGCAATTCAGGGTTGATTTAAACCTGAATGCAGGTAGAGCAGTCAGCAGGCAGACTGCTGAAAGCTTGCTTTAAAACCTGAAATTTTTATAATAGAAACGATTATTCTGTCAATACAAGTCTTTGGAGTATCTTTTTCTCATGCCTTTAAATAATAATAATAAAAAATATGACGCTCTTGCTCTTTTTTCCGGAGGTCTGGATTCAATCCTTTCGATGAAGATGGTTGAACGGCAAAATCTGAGGGTGCTGGGTCTTCATTTCATCGCCCCGTTTTTCGGCAAACTGCACAAGATCGCTCACTGGGAGAAGATTTACGAAATTGAGCTTCTAGGTCTTGATGTTTCAGATGAATACGTGGAAATGCTCTTAAACGGGCCGAAATTCGGATTCGGCAAATTTATCAATCCCTGCCTGGACTGCAAGATATTCATGCTCAAGAAGGCCAGGACACTTCTTGAAACTTACGGTGCTAAATTCATAATTTCCGGTGAAGTCCTGGGCCAGCGACCCATGTCCCAGAGAAGAGACTCACTTGATATCATCATCAGAGAAGCTGATGTGCGCAATGAGTTGCTCCGGCCTTTGAGCGCAGGACATCTTCGACCCACCCGGGCGGAAGAAGAAGGTCTTGTGGACCGGGAAAGACTCGGCCGGGTTTCCGGAAGGGGACGCAGGGAGCAGATGATTCTGGCCGAAAAATTCAACATCCGGGAGGTCCCCACTCCAGCCGGGGGCTGCCTGCTTACGGAACAGGAGTCATGCAGAAGGTATCTGCCCCTTTTCATGCACATGTGCAGGCCTTCCGCCAGGGACTTTCACCTGGCCAACCTGGGCAGACAGGTCTGGTCCAAGACCGATCCTGCTGGATGGATGATCCTGGGGCGAAATAAACAGGACAATGAACAGCTGCAAAAATTGGCAGAAGATAAAGACTATCTGTTTGAAATCAGGCACTATCCCGGGCCCCTGGGCCTGGGGCGCTGCTTCTGCGGCCGAGCATGGTCGGAAGAGATGCTTGCAGGAGCAGCCGCCATTACAGCTTGTTACTCTCCCAAAGCAAGAAAATCCAGGCGCAGCGTGGAGGTGGTTCTTACACATAAAAGCACGCAGAGGATAATCACGGTCCGCCCGGACTTGAAAAAGCAATGTTCCGGCTGGACCGAACCGGAATGGAACAGGGAACAGGCCAGAGAGATTCTGGAGAACAAAACTCAGCTCATGCCGGAAGCAACATGATCATCTTCGACGTGGCCCTGATCGCCTTCAGTGCGCTCATATTGTGGAAGGGGGCGCTCTGGGTGGTGGACAGCGCTTCGATCCTTGCCAGAAAGTTCAGGCTGTCTGAAATGACCATCGGTCTGACCATTGTCGCGCTGGGTACTTCCCTGCCGGAATTTCTGGTCACGGCGACAGCCGCCTTCAAAGATATGGGGGACATATCCCTGTCCAATATCATCGGGTCCAATATCTTCAATCTGGGGATCATCCTGGGCCTGCTGGCGTTGATCAAGCCAATCCCCGCGCACAGAACTCTGGTCCACAGGGATGGACCGATTCTTTTTCTGCTTGGTCTTTTTGTGCTGATCATGCTTTATGACCTGAACATGGGCCGTGGTGCAGGTCTGACACTGGTAATTTTTTTTGTGGCCTATAATTTGCTGGTTTTTTTCCGCGGAGCGAGAATTCCTAAGGAGCTGGCCGCAGCTGACGCAAAAAGCGCTCAGAAAAAAGACTACCTGAAGCTTGCCGCAGGGTTTATCCTTCTGGCCCTCGGCGGACAGTTCATGGTCGAGGGTGCCTCCTCATTGGCTGTCAGAGCCGGGATCAGTGAATGGGCCATAGGAGTGAGCATTGTCGCTGCCGGCACGTCCCTTCCGGAATTAATCACCTGTCTGGCCGCGCTTTTCCGAGACAAAAAAGAGATGCTTCTGGGTAATCTTATAGGCAGCGATATCTTCAATTTTGCAGGAGTGCTGGGACTGACCTGCATTCTGGCGCCGATCAGCTTTTCCCAGGCCGCCCTGCCGGGAATGTTTACCTTTTTATTCATGGTCGCTATAGTAATATTCTTCATGCGAACCGGATTTAGAATAACCAGGCTTGAAGGAGCCGTGCTCATCTGTATAAGTCTTTTTCGCTGGGGACTGGATTACAGCATCCTGCCCTGATCGAACCCGTTAAAAGAAAAAAGGAGAACAATATACAATGCGTGACCCCAAGGGAACATACTACTACCCCGATCCAGCCAATAAAAAAGAACGGATGTATGTCCGGGAAAATGAGGGCAGCATCGAATTCAGACTGTGGAACCAGGATCATCCCGAGGTGTGGACCAGACACGGCTGGCTGGACCTGGACATCATCAAGCGCGCCGCTGCCATGTATGCGGACAAAAAAAAGAATCCGCTCAAGCTCTACGACCTGGATGTGGCCAGATCGCTGCTGAAATTTGAAAAAAGATCCTGAAGGTCCACCTCAGACGTCAAACGTTTAGATCAATCAACCAAAAAGGGATGAGCAGGGATTTTCAAGGCAGGGGTTGAACTGAAATAAATGAAATTATTTTTTTCGGCCCCAGAGATATAAAACACGGTAGCTCACAGGAATCATGCCCTTTTGGGCGTAGATGTCCCGGTACATGCGGCAGAATCGGGCATAGCTTTTTTGTCCGAACCCGAATTTTTTCGCGGTGTATGTGGCCCCAGTTCTTTTATGGCTTTTCAGAAATTCAGGCACTGAAGGGAAATACCTGGTATATTCCTTCAACCTGGACTTGAATTCGAAGTGCCTCTCAGGCACCGATTTCAGCCACTGCTCTGCTTCGGGTAAAGGATAGAGCGAACCGAATCCGGAAAGAGAACTTATATGCGCCATCTGACTGAAAGTTCCGGCCACGAACAAAGAAATGGAGAATCTGCCTTTATCGTTTAAAAGGGCAAGGTTTTGCGCAAAAGCTTCAGGGTCCCGTCCATACCACTGCATGGTCGAAGAGCTGACCAGCAGATCAAAGGAGGCTTCTTTGAAAGGCTGTTGCTGACCATCACCCAGAAGAAAGACGGACTTTTTCCGGGAAAGGGGCTCAAGCATCGGCCTGGAGAAGTCCATGGCCACGTAAAGCCCGGCATTTATCCTGGACAGACATTCAGCGGTCAATAATCCTCCTCCGGCACCTATCTCCAGGACCCGGGAGTAAACACCGGCAGGAATCTGTAAAGAGCACTCCCTGGCCACTTCTTTTTGAATCAAAGCTTCCTGCTGATAAGTGGTTACAGCGCGGTCAAAGGATTTTCGTACCTGTTTGTTCATAAACCTTTTGATCGATTTTTTCCAGGGCGATGAAATGTCCCTCGGGAAGCGAAATAAACAGGCTGTGGCTTAAATTCCGCCGGACTTCGAGTACGGCCTGTTCCGGAACGATGCGGTCCTTCCTGCCGTGGATCAGCGTGACTGTGGAGCGCCTGGGATTTTTCAAAGAATCGATTCTTGAATTTAGCAGATATCTGAGGCCTTGTGCAAGTCCTATGAAATCTGAGGACGTACAGGAAGGCATATTCCTGACAGCGCATCTTCGCCAGAACCAACGCAAAGTAGCTTCAGGGTTCTTTTCCAGGCCCGAGAGCATGGAATGCACCCGGGAGGCCGGATTATAGCGGGTGAAACTGAGAAACGGAGCAATGAGAAAAATAGAATCTGCTTTAATATCAGGCAGCACATCAAGGCAGATATGGGCGCCAAGGGACCAGGCCATGAGCACGTCCCATTTTTTCCCGGTCAACAGTTTGCAAACAGATTTATGAGTGTGGGAGACAAAGGGATGGATGAAGCAGGCAGAGGGGTGCAGTCTCGGGAAAAGTCCGGGATAACCCGCCCATCCCGACATGAAAAGGATATTGTTTGCAGTGGACACTGAATGCGCAAGCACCTCTTAAGGAAAAGTCTCAGTTTTCCGCAGATGGGCTCTCGGCGTCCAGGATTTCAACCAGGGCTTTTACCACTCCGGATGAAAAAACAGACAGGTTGTCCGCCAGAGCCCCGGCGTTCGACACGGGCCCGTAATCCTGTTTATTGGACCAGGACAATACTTCAGGATTGCCGTACTCGGAAGAATTAAGAGGCGCTGCCAGTACAAAAAGATATATGAAGGTTATGCACAAAGTTTTTTTCATGATTTAATTCATTGGAGCAGTTTAAGGATTTTAAAAGTCGGGGTCAAGGAGCCGCCGGACGTTGCCGCTCAAATCTGTGGTTTATTGTGTGATAGCCGTTCGCTATAAATCCATAAACATTTATCTCGACTTAGAATAAAAATCAAGTCAATAATTTCCAAAATTAAAAAAACCTGATATCCCGACAGAAACATTATTTCTTTTTCATTGTGAATTTTTAGTATAAGTAATTTTTATCTTCTTATGGATTTTTCACTTATTAATCTCTATAATCTTTTTTTATGACGATTCCTGCTGATTTAGACCTGCAGAGTTATGAATATGCTCTGGAAACTGAAAGAATAGCCGACAGGCCGAGCGAGAGGAGATCAGGCTCCAGACTCCTGGTTCTGGACAGAAAAACCGGAAGTCTGAAGGAGGATCTTTTTTCGCATATAGCAAGGCACCTGACACCCGGTTCGCTTATAGTGGCCAACAACACCAGAGTCCTTCCCGCCAGGCTGTGGGGGCGCAAGGAAACATCCGGCAGAGTGGAGTTTCTGCTTTTGACCCCTTTGCCGCTTATAAAAGCAGTCAAAAACGGTAAAGAGCACATGTCCAGGGTGGAATGCCTGCTCAGGGCTTCCAGAAAACCCAAGATCGACACCTGGATTGATTTTGGTGATCAGGTCCGTTTCAGGATGCTCAAGGATCTGCCCATGGGCAGAGCTGAAGGCGAACTTTACTGGACAGGGGACCTGGGACAGTTTTTCATGCGCCAGGGATATATGCCTCTGCCTCCGTACATAAAAAGAAGTGATGATGATGTGGACCGTGAACGCTATCAGACAGTTTATTCGGCACATGAAAAACAGGGTTCTGTGGCTGCTCCCACTGCAGGACTGCATTTTACTTCCGAGCTTAAGCATGAGCTGCTCAAAAAGGGCTTTGACTGGACGGAAGTTTGTCTGTATGTGGGCTACGGTACTTTCAGCCCGGTCAGAACCCGCGATGTCCGCAGGCATGATCTGCACCCCGAACATATTGAGGTGGGATTTGAAGCCGCTTTTAAAATCAGGCGGGCCAAAGAAGCAGGCCGCAAGATAGTGGCTGTAGGAACGACCACGATGCGCACCATTGAAAGTGTTTACAAACTGAAACAGGGTATGCAGGAGTTTAAGGGATGGACGGATTTGTATATATATCCGGGGTTCAGGTTTGAAGGCGTTGATCAGCTGATCACTAATTTTCATTTGCCCAAATCCTCACTTTTGCTTATGGTTGCGGCTTTCTCCGGCAGGCAAATGATTATGGAAGCCTATGAATCGGCTAAAGAAAGAGGCTTCAGATTCTATTCCTACGGGGATTCAATGCTTATCAGCTGATCGATCAAGAAACTTATGCCAATGAATGTACTTGCTTGTATGAGCATGCTGCAAATTGTTCAGTCATTAATTAAGCCCAAGGTTCAATGAGCTGCCCGAATAGTTAAAGCGTTACGAATTATTAATCCAGACCTTATTTGGAGGATGCGGATGTCCAGGGTGATTTTCCGAGAAGAAAGATGCAAGGGCTGCCTTTTATGTACTCTGGTGTGTCCTACGGACAATATTGAGCAGTCGCAGCGTACAAATAAACAGGGTTACAGGATCGTTCAGATCAGCAATGGTGATATGTCAGCATGCAAGGGCTGTGGTTTTTGCGCCCAGATTTGTCCGGATGAGGCCCTGACAGTCTATAGAAGCAAAGCTGACCGAACAAGTGAGGATCTTGCGGAGGAGGAGCATGTCTAAATTGTTTGTCAAAGGCAATGAAGCCATCGCCAGGGGAGCTTTGGATGCAGGTTGCAGCTGCTATTTCGGCTATCCCATAACTCCGCAGAACGAAATTCCTGAATTCATGTCCAAAGCACTGCCGGAGACAGGAGGGCAGTTCGTTCAGGCTGAAAGCGAAATTGCCGCTGCCAATATGCTTCTTGGGGCCGGAGCCTGCGGGATCAGGGCCATGACCTCCTCATCCAGTCCGGGCATTTCACTCAAACAGGAGGCAATTTCCTACATGGCCGGCAGCGATCTGCCCGGAGTGATCGTCAATATAAGCCGGGGCGGGCCCGGGCTCGGCGACATCGGTCCTTCCCAGGGTGACTATTTCCAGGCGGTAAAGGGAGGAGGACACGGAGATTACCGCCAGCTGGTCCTGGCTCCGGGAACTGTCCAGGAGGCTTACGATCTGACCATGCTGGCCTTTGATCTTGCCTTTGCCTACCGCAATCCGGTGATGATCCTTGGCGACGCCATAATCGGGCAGATGATGGAGCCTATCCGCCTTATCAGGAGAGAGGCTCAGGATCGCGAAGAATCAGAGTCGTGGCGCCTTGAAGGGTACGCGGGACGAAAGCCGAGGGTGATCAAATCCCTGCGGCTGGCCGAAGGCACCCTGGGAAAACACAATGAACACCTTCAACAAAAATATTTAACAGCCCGCAGAGAATGCCGGCATGAAGAATTCATGACTGACGATGCCGAGCTGATTGTCGTCGCTTTCGGCTCGATAGGCCGTATTGCCAAATCCACCATCCGCAGACTCAGGCAGAAGGGGTACAGGGTAGGGCTTCTAAGGCCGATCACATTGTTTCCTTTTCCCTCTCAGGCTCTGCAGGACCTGGCTGAGAAAGGCAAAAGATTTCTGACCATAGAGCACAATATGGGGCAAATGGTTGAAGATGTCCGGCTGGCTCTGTGCGGACTTGCGCCGTGCGGCTTCTACGGGCATCTGCCAGGCAATCTTCCAACTCCTGACGACTTTGAAGGATCAATTCTAAAGGAATTTGCTTCAGAAGCATGATCGGTTCAAAGAACGCCAGGGTATTTATCCCAAAACATAAAACAAAATTCAGGAGCATGAACAATGCAGGAGATTCAGGCTTATAAATCTCCGGGAATTCTGGCTGATATACCCACTCATTTCTGTCCCGGCTGTCATCACGGCATAGTGCACAAACTGCTGGCCACCTGCCTGGAAGAGAAAGAACTGGCAGAAAAAAGCATCTGCGTTGCAGCTATAGGGTGCGGAGCTTTCATATACAATTATGTTCTTGTGGATTCGCTTGAAGCTCCGCATGGAAGGGCTCCGGCGGTAGCCACAGGGGTCAAGAGAAGCCGGCCGGACAGTTTTGTATTTGTCTATCAGGGCGACGGTGATCTGGCTTCAATAGGACTTGCCGAAATCATGCATGCCGCCAATAGAGGAGAGAGGATTACGGTGATCTATGTCAACAACACCGTTTACGGAATGACCGGCGGGCAGATGGCGCCTACGACCATGGTCGGCCAAAAGACGACCACCACTCCGGGCGGCCGCAAGCCTGAACTGGACGGGTTCCCTCTGCAAATGACAGAAATCATGTCCCGTCTGCGCGGGGTTCATTTTGCCGCCAGGGTGGCGGTGAACAATATAAAAAATCTGAAAAAGGCCAGAAAGGCGCTGCTAAGAGCATTTGAAGTTCAAAAGCTGGGTTCGGGTTTTGGTTTTGTAGAATTTCTGGCCTCCTGTCCCACAAACTGGCGTATGACTCCGGTTGAGGCTAATGAGAGAGTGGCTGGCGAGATGATTCCCTATTTTCCCCTGGGAATATTCAAGGACCAGGCAGCGGAGGAAGGATGAGCATTTATCAGGACGCGATCATTGCCGGTTTCGGCGGCCAGGGGGTCATGCTCATGGGCACGCTGCTGGCGGTTTCGGCTATGGAAAGCGATCTGGAGGTGACCTACATCCCGGTTTATGGTCCGGAAATGCGGGGTGGAACAGCCAACTGCACAGTGGTTATTTCGGACGAGGAGATTGGTTCACCCATAATCAGGCGCCCGTTGACCCTTATCGCCATGAACAGGCCTTCTCTGGAGAAGTTTCAGCCACTTGTAAGGGACAATGGGGTTGTGCTGATCAATTCTTCCCTGGTTGAGCCGGATCTGACTGATAATGGCCGCATCCGGGCATATCATGTTCCGGTCAATGACATTGCCGTTGAACTGGGCAATCTGCGGCTGGCCAACATGGTCGCGCTTGGGGCGTATGTCAGAATCACCGGAATAATTGCACTGGAAGTGGTGATCAAGAGCCTTTCCGAAGTTATTCCCGAGCGTTATCATCATCTGCTCGCGCACAACACAAGGGCGCTTGAGGCCGGAGCCGCTGAAATTGAACACAAATACCCGTCCGGCGGCTGAGATTGCCCTGGACCGGTTAAACCTGAATCCGTACAACAGGTTCCGAAATTTGGCCGAACGTCCGTAAAAACTCGCTCTCACGCCATGGCGTGACAGACTAAATCAAAATCCCGGTTGTGCATGAATATGCATTCTGCTGGAGAGTCTGAATTTATTATGTACTATTTCATGTGGTTAAAGGATTTTGACTAGTCACGCCTGTAGCGTGATTAAATCTGTCTACGTCGCTCAGACAGTTTACGGCCGTTCGGCCAAACCCCGGAACCTTCAGGTGCAATCAGACTGCAAAAAATGACCTCACGGATTCAGGATTTAACTGAATGCTGAGTTCAAGTTTTCTAAGCTTTCACAGTTAAAAGTTTTTTGCCATGACTGTCTGATAGGATAATTATGCTGTTTCCCTGAAAGGTCAAAGGCATGGTTAAGTAAACGGTTTATTCTTTTATCCTTTGACTGAGCAAGTGTACAGCCCAGGCAGGATCAAATTCCTGACCGGTCCATAGCCTGAACTGTTCCATGGCCTGATGCACGAACATGTCCAGTCCGGATATTTTTTGAGCACCGGCTTTTTCAGCCTGCTTTAAGAGCCTGGTGTGCAGGGGGTTATATACCAGATCGTAAGCCGCCTTGAAGGGAAATTCTTCTTTTTCCCAGGGAATCCGCTCCTGCATGGTGCCAGCTGTTCCAAGCGGGGTTGTGTTGACCAGCAGGTCTGCGCTTATATCGTGGCGCTTTAGCCAGGAGATGGTGCTTATTTTGAATTCCCTGGCCAAAGAAAGTGCCTTGTCCTCATTGCGGTTTGTAAGCACGATTCTCTTAACACCCAGCCGCTTCAGTCCGTATAAAACCGCGCGGCAGGCTCCACCGGCGCCCAGGACCAGTGCCGAGTCAAAGCGCATCGCTTCGATGGGAGCCAGAAAGCCTTGCCAGTCGGTATTTGTTCCGCACAGGCTGTTATTTTCCCAGTAAATGGTATTCACCGCACTGATATCCTGAACTTCCGGGCTGATCTGATCAAGGAGGGGGATAACTTCTTCCTTATAGGGAATGGTCACGCTGACGCCTGCAATAGGCAGGATGCGCACAGCCTTGATAAAGGCTTTCAGGTCCTGCGGCTCAATTTCCCACTTGAAATAGACCCGGTGCATGCCCGCCTCTTTAAAAGCCCGGTTGTGCAGCAAAGGGCTTAGAGAATGCTTCAGGGAACGGCCCAGAACTCCATATGCCTGATACACAAACACCTCCTTGGTTCAACAGGACCGAAAACAAAAAACATAACAAAGAAGACTGCAGCAGGTTCCTGCTGCGGTAATGATTTTTGTTTTCCAGGCCTGCATCCGTCTTTTTAAAAAGCCTGTCTAATCCTTCCGGACCATGTCTTTTTCTTTTTTCTGCCCCTTTGCCCTGAAATCCGAAAGCATCCGTCCCAGAATGATTGCTCCGGCCTGAGCGACATTCAAAGAATCAAGCCCTCCGGGCATGGGTATATGAATCTTATGCGTACATCTTTTAAGCACATTGGGACGGATTCCTTTCTCCTCTCCCCCAAGCACCAGAATGGCTGGAAAGTCAAAGCCGATATCCAGGAAGCTTACTCCCTGCTCCATGGTGGCCCCATAGATATGCATGCCTTCCTGGTGCAAGTGATCCAAAGTCCTGGCCAGATTGACCTCCCGGGCAACGCGGGTTCTGAGCAAAGCCCCTGCTGAAGCTTTCACGGCGCCAGGACCCAGAGGAGCGCTTCTGTCCCGGGGCACAATCAGGCCCCCAGCGCCCAGGGCGGCAAGAGTCCTGGCCAGGGTTCCCAGATTGCCGGGATCCTGAACCTGATCCAGGACCAGGAGTACAGGAAAATGCGTCCCTTTGGTCATGTACACGAGCTGGTCCAGGTCTGAAAATTCGTGCAGACGCAGCCTGGCAACTACTCCCTGATGTGCCTGGCTCAGGCGGTCCAGCTCCGGACCTGGAACAAGCTTGAATCTGACATTGAGCATTTTGCATCGATCGATGATCCGGTCAAGGGCTCTGGGAGCAGGTTTTTTGATCAAGACCGTTTCGATGTTCTGGTGTCCGGATTCCAATATTTCAAGAACGGGTTTTCGTCCCGGCACATAAATTGATTGCATCTCTCTTTGTTATCAATCCGGAACAGGGATGTAAATATTGCATGACCGGAACTTTTCATCGTCAGGCAAGGTCCGGAGCTTAGAGATCAGTAAAAAGCAATAAGGGCTGCAGTTCATAAACTGCTGGAATAAGAGTTTTTTGCAGAAGAATGTACAATAAGACTGTAATTGATTATTTATTTGCTCTTTATCTAAAAGTACATATCTGTATTTCAAATTTCATTTTTTGTATTCAGATTTCAGTTTGTAATTCAGATTGGTCTCAGGATATATGCTCACATTTTTCCTGAAGAACTCAGAAGCAGAAGGATCAATATTTGAAATTCAAGAAATTTTTTTGTCAGTTGTTTGATTTTTTTAAAGGTTCATCTTGCCCTTAAGGGTTAAATGCATGATTTTAATCAAAACATGAAATCTTTAGAGTGATGGAGATAAAATTATTCTCGATGTTTTTTACTTTTATTATAGTGGGTTAGAGATATTATTAATTAAATATTTATTTTCAGTTAACAAGGAGAGATATGTGTAATTTCTATTACAAGCGAATGCTTATGCATAAAATATATTTTAAAATTAAATACTTATTTATTTAATGCTTGTGCATATCAGGAAAAGAATACAAAGAGACCTGTTTATTTACTATTGCCAAATGTCGTGCAGTTTAATAACAACCCGTTATCTGCATCAGTTGGTCATGCGAAACCTGTCCAGTCTATCCGGTTAACAGACAGCCCCAACCGTCTTTCGGAAGGAGTTCTTAATATGCCTGTACGCTTACTGATCCTTTTGCCTGCTTTTTTTCTGCTTCTATCCTGTGCAACAGCTCCCAAAGAAAAACCTGTACTTCCTGAATCAGAGCCTTTTACAACAGTAAAGCATCCTGATTTTGCCGAACAGCGCATTTCTCCTGAAGCAAAAGCCGCAGAGGGTCTTTTTCGCAGGGATATCCATGAAATTACCGAAGACGAGATTGCCGATCTGGAGCATGAGACCCTGACAGAGGCTGAAAAGGAGGCCCTGGAAACTGAAACCGGTTTTGATTTTGTGCTTGACGCCCAAGAAACCCAGGCCATGGAAAACTATTTTAAACTTTATACCCACCGGTACAGAAACTCCTTTGAAATCTGGCTGAAACGCTCAGAAACATTTTTGCCCTATATCAGGGACGTTTTTGAGGAGCGTGGTCTGCCCCTGGATCTTATCTATCTGCCCTTTGCGGAAAGCGGCTTCAACACGAAGGCCTATTCACGGGCAGGTGCTGCAGGCATATGGCAGTTTATGCCCGGAACCGGAAGAATGTACGGCTTGAGAGTGGACTGGTGGATGGATGAGCGAAGGAATCCATTTCTTTCCACTCATTCCGCTGCAGATTATCTGGAAAAGCTCTACGGAGATTTCGGATGCTGGTATCTGGCTCTTGCCGCGTACAACGCAGGAGAGGGCAGAGTGGGCAGGGCGCTGCAAAGCAGCGGCCACGACAATTATTTTGATCTGATTAATGGTCCCTATCTCGCGCAGGAAACCAGGAATTATGTTCCAAAATTTCTGGCGATCCTGAAAATCCTGCGCAATCTTGAGGAGCTGGGATTTGAGCCGATCGACTGGGCTGCCGCCCCTGATTTCCAGGAGCTTGAGATCGGACCGGGAACTGATCTGCTTGCTCTAAGTGGTGCCGCAGGTCTTAGTTGGGATGAATTCAAAGAGTATAATCCGGGATTTAGAAGACAGGTCAGCCCTTCAGATGCTCTGGTGAAAATAATGCTTCCCCAGAGTAAGGCAAAGGCCGCGGCAAATTATCTGGAAAGCCCCGCTGCAAGAGAATTTGCCGGTTATCACCGCTACCAGGTGTCCAGTGGGGATTCCTGGTGGAGGATTTCCAGCCAATTCGGGGTTCCGGTTAATGTTTTGAAAAATCTAAACGATACAAGATCGGATCTGCTGCGCCCCGGCCAGTATGTCATTGTTCCTGCAAGCGGCTCTCAACACGGACAAATAGCATCCACAATGGATTATGCCCAGAGCAGAGGCAATTATGAAGTTCGCCGGGGAGATACTTTGTGGGATATCTCCAGAAAGTTCAAAGTCGACATGCAGACTTTAATAGCCGCCAACGGGCTCAGCGGCGATACCATAAGGCCGGGACAAACGCTTTATATCCCGGGCCGCGTGCAGGCCTCAAGCGGAGGTCGGGCCGCCAGGGTCACCACCACATACCGGGTGAGCCGGGGGGATACTTTGTGGGATATCTCCAGAAAGTTCAATGTGGACGTACAGACTTTGATAGCCGCCAACGGACTCAGAAACAACACCATCAGACCCGGACAGAAACTGAGCATTCCCGGCTCGGACGGGACTGGAGATCAGGGTTTGAGAACCACTGTTTATCAGGTGCGCAGAGGAGACACTCTGTGGGATATCGCGGCCCGGTACGGGGTAAGTCCTGGTGACCTCCAGAGGTGGAACAATATTTCCAGTGGACAATTCATCCGTCCAGGGGATGAGCTTGAGGTCCGGATTCAGGATTAAAGGCTCAAGAGATTAAGGATTATGGTTCAACCTGGATCCGTGAAGATCCCGCACTTACTTTCCGGATCCTTCAGTCTTGAGAGTGAATAGAAATTTCAAAAGTAAGTGCGGATGCAGGGGCAATCAGGCTACAAAACATGATTTAGCGGATTCAGGGTTCAAGAATTTACTTTTTTTTGATATTTTTAATTGTTGATCCGTGTACTTACAGCCAATCAAACCAGTTTCTCCAGGAACCGTGTTCAGCGGCTCTTTTCTGCCGGGACTCTTCTTCCTGATGCCTGAAATAGCTGGTCTTGGCTCTTTCCTGAGCATACTCGACGATCTCAGGCAGATCAGAAAAATTATCCGCGACGTATTTATACCGTTGCCAGGCCGAACCATAGCGCCCTGTACGCCAGTAAAAATCAGCAATGTGCAGCTCGTGCTCGGCTATTCTGGTCCGGCACCGGAGCATATAGTAATCGGCATATTCAGCATATTCAGATTCAGGGTAGGCCTGTTTGATCCGTCTGAAATATTCCAGGGCATGCTGCATATCTCTTTGAGGCCGGTCTATTGACCTAAACTTGTTGTAATGGGCAAGTCCGGTCCTGAACAGGACATAAGGGATCAATTCATGGCGCGGATGCATATCCATGAAATCTGTAAATACAGTGATAGCCGCGTCATATCTGCCGGCCTTGTAGTACGCGTCTCCCAAAGCCACTTCTGCCATGGGAGTGTGCGGGCTGAAAGGGTACTGGTCTCTCAGGGCGGTAAAGTGCTCAATGGCCAGTCTGTATCTTTCCTGGTCCATGGCATCCATGCCCGCCTGGGCCAGTTCCTGCGGAGTGTCTTCCAGAGGCTGCGGTCCGCGCTGTAACCAGGCGCAGCCGGTCTGAGCCGTAAAAGCCAAAATGAGTAATAGATATAATATTTTTTTTCGCATGGTTTCTTTACGGGTGTTTAATAAACATATTACAAATAACTTAGCAAATATTTTTTATTATACCAGACAAAATTTTATCTCGCAACGGTCCCAGTCCGCAGACTTTCAGGCGATCATTTAAAATGATAGCCTGAAGCAGAAATCGGATGAAGCAGTTGAAAGTCCAGATAAGTATTTAAAGGGAGATCCGATAAGGGCATGGATTTAAAAAAATGATCAAGGTCTGCTGTTGTTTGCCCGATATTTGGATCAACTGATCTGCTCCAGATAAATCTGGGCGTTTTGAGCCGCGGTCGCGCCGTCTCCAACCGCTGTGCAGATCTGGCGGCAGACTTTTGACCGGATGTCTCCGGCCGCGAATATTCCTTTGATATTAGTGCGCATCTCGATGTCGGTAATAATAAACCCATATTCATCGGTTTTGATTTCCTCAGGCAAAAAAAGGTTTTCAGGTTTCAAACCGATAAACACAAAAGCGCCGCTGACTTTCAGGCTAAATGTTTTATTGGTTTTCAGATTCA
This sequence comes from Desulfonatronospira sp., assembly GCA_007125075.1. Lineage (GTDB taxonomy): Bacteria > Desulfobacterota > Desulfovibrionia > Desulfovibrionales > Desulfonatronovibrionaceae > Desulfonatronospira. Next base: position 7,294 of record SLDX01000060.1, on the reverse strand, counting down.
CCAGAGTCAAGCTTTCCAGGTCCTGTTCGCCGACAAATTCTTTAGGTATTGTATTGTAAATAATTTCTATCTTTGGGTTGGCGATGACCTTGTCCTGGTAAATCTTGGAAGCTCTGAAAGCCTCTCTGCGGTGAATCAGATAAATTTTTTTGACCAGCTTGGCCAAATACAGCGATTCTTCCAGGGCGGTATCCCCTCCGCCGATGCAGGCGATCTCCTGATCCCGGAAGAAGTTGCCGTCGCACAGGGCGCAATACGACACTCCCCGGCCATTCAACCTGTTTTCACCGGGTATGCCCAGTTTTTTCCAGGAGGCTCCGGTACAGATGATTGCAGTATCAGCCTGCATCCAATCCTCGGAAAGCTTTATGCGATGTTCGCGCTCACCGATCTGGATGTTTTGAACTTCATCCATGTATTTATCATAATTAAACTCTTCAAGGTGGGCGGCAAACCGGTCGATGAGCTCAAAGCCCTTTACCCCTTGAGGAAATCCGGGATAATTGTCGATGGTTTCCGTAAGCAGGACCTGTCCTCCAGGGGCAAGTTTTTCCACCCAGGCTATATTCAGCCCTCCACGCAAAAGGTAGAGGGCGGCGGTAATTCCTGCAGGACCACCCCCCACCACCACGCTTTGGTATTTTTTCATGCTCTATACGGTCTTGTCGATCATCTGCTTGAGATTGGCTTTGGACACAGCACCGGTGACCTGCTCCAGGACGTCGCCACCCTTATAAAGGATTAGCGTAGGAATGGCCCTTATCCCGTATTTGCTGGGAGTTGAAGGGTTCTCATCAACATTCATCTTTACCACTTTTATCCGGCCGGTGTATTCCTGTGACAGTTCTTCCACTACCGGGGCGATGGCTCTGCACGGACCGCACCACGGAGCCCAGAAATCCACCAGAACCGGCAGTTCGCATTTAATTACTTCTGTTTCAAAGTTGTTGTCAGTAACTGGGTTTGGCATCATGATCTCCTTATTTATACTGGAATTTATTTGGTTCCCGGCTTATATCCTTATTTAGAATAATTAGGGAAGTATAGAAACCATGTCAACCCTGTTCATGGCATAGTATAGGGTCGACTGATCATGCTCATGGGAAAATGAATTGTGAATAAATCATCGCTTGTTTTCAATCGTCTTATTCGCATCAAAAGTTGGCACGTTTTTTTCATCAGCCTGCTCAATATTCTTCTGCAGTAAGAGCCTGAAGTTAAAATTGACATGACTCATATGTTTTGTCTTATCTGAAATCCAAAAATAATATCCGTTGTGGATAAGACAAAATTTTGACATGGTCAGTTGACTGTTTTTTCAAAATTAAGAATAATGTGAGCTGTTAGATAATGAATTAAACATTGAAAAATAAAATTAATGATATTTTTTGTTTATTGTAAATTCTGGACTTTATTAAATATTTCAAGTAGCTGATTTCAATGAATTTGTATTGTTCCCTGTAAAGAATTCTTGTTGGTGTCCTATCAGGAAACCTCCATAAAAAACGTTATGTTGTCCGAGGAGATGTTGGATCTATGAACGAGAGCAAAGTTGTTTCCATTGACTACTTTATTGCAAATGAAGCTTCTGCCACAATATCTCCTGAAATTGCCCGTGCTGAAAAATTCATCCGAAAAAAATTAAACAAGAAGAGCCTGGCCAACAGGCTGAATTTTGTACATTTCAATGATGAGATCATTCTTATAAGAATGAAGCACAAAAGATATGAGACAGAAATATCCCTGAAAGCCAAGCCAAAGCCATGCACCACAAACACTCTGGAATGTCAATGGTTACAGGTCCCGGGTCTTGCACAAAAGATCAAGAATCATGAATTCAAATATTTTCTGCTTTCTGACGGTCTTAAGCTTATTCAGGTTGAGGCCGCAGCCATAAAGATGGATGAACAGGGAATAATCCTGGATCTTCCGGATTTCTGCTATGAGTTGAGTTCGCGCAGAGTCAGAAGGCATCAATGCACCGGTATTGAAGCAAAGCTGATGCAGCATGGAGTTGTCTTCTCCGGAAGACTTATAGATTTCAGTTCAATTGCCTTTAAAGTCGAAGTTATCGCGAAACCACCCCAGACATTTCACTGGATTCAGACGGATCAATCAGTTCATGTAATCCTCAGCGATAAAGACCAGGTTTATTATTCAGGAGACACCAATATTGTCAGGCACACTCCTGAGCAATGTAAAAGGCATTATGTGCTTGAACCACTGAAGAAAAGCATTAACAGGTTCAAGATAAAACATTTTCCTTCAATTCGACATATCTTGAATCCCTCACCGAACATGATATTTACTCACCCCTTGACCAGGCAGGTAATTACCTTGCCGGTGTATGATATTTCAGGTTCAGGCTTTTCAGTAGAGGAAAATGAAGAGCAAAGCGTACTGCTTCCTGGATTGATAATTCCGGTCACTGAAATAGAAATTGCCAATAAATACAGCCTGAAATGTCTCACGCAGGTAATATATCGAAAAAAGATCGGACAGGGAGAAAAAGAAGGGATCAAATGCGGTTTGGCTATTCTGGATATGAATATACAGGATCAGATGAAGCTTTCGGGAATGCTTCAACGTTCCAACAATAAGAACACTTTTGTGTGCAACAGAGTAAACATAGAAAATTTATGGAAATTCTTTTTTGATGCTGGATTCATATATCCACAAAAATATAATGAATTGTATTACAACAAAGAAAATTTTAAAAAAATATATGAAAAATTATATGTTGAGCATCCACAGATTGCAAGACATTTCATCTATCAGGATAAGGGACTGATTTATGGTCATATGTCGATGCTGCGTTACTTTACCAATACCTGGCTTTTTCATCACCATGCATCCACGTCGGCAGTATTCAGAGGGCCTGGTATAGCTGTTCTTGAACAAATATGTGATTATGTTAATGATTTTTATCAGCAGTATTCAACTCACATGAGTTATATTGTCTGTTATTATCGTTCAAACAACAGGTTCCCGAATCGAATTTTTGGAAATTTTGCTGAGACATTAAATGATCCTGACGGCTGTTGTGTATATCCAATGGCATATATAAACTATCAAAGTATTTCAAATCCAAAATCTCGCTTGCCAAAATGTATAAGTATCGATCCTTCCAGGTATGAGGATCTTTTGGAGTTGAAGGGCAGCTTTGGCAAAGAATATGGAAATCTTATATTCCATGCTCTTGATTTCGAGGAAAAGCTCTATAATAGAGATACAGTTGCTAAAGAGTATGATAAGATTGGCTTTAAAAGAGAAAAACATATATTTTCAATAAAAATTAATGGAGAATTAAAAGCAATAGCACTGGTTCTATTGTCTGAGACCGGAATCAACCTGTCTAACCTGACAAACTGCATTTATCTTTTTGTTGTGGACAATCAAGAGCTTTCAGATAAGCATTTTAAAGCAGTCATAAATAGACTTCAAAAGATGTTTAAGAATAAAAGCATTCCTATATTAACTTATCCTGTTGAATTTGTTAAAAATAAAGAAATTCCATATGACAAGATTTACCATCTTTGGGTGTTCAATACCATGTATCTGGATAAATTTTTAAAGTATACCAATAGATTATTTAAGTAATACAACCGTCCATGGATACTGAAAGCTACAATATTCCTCTTTACAGCAGCGGAATAATAAACATCTGGGTCGAGTTCCTGAAAGACAAATACCCGGATATCAATGTCAATCTCATTTTGAAGCACGCGAATATTCAGGAACATGAAATTGCTGATCAAGGGCATTGGTTGACTCAAGAGCAAGTAGACATGTTTTATTATAAGGTCCTGGAATTAACACGAAATCAGAATATTGCCAGAGAAGCCGGAAGATACCTGGCAAAGCCGGGTTCCGTAGGATTTTTGTGGCAATATGCTTTTGGTCAGCTCGGCCCTCCAAGAATATTTGAACGGGTGGCCAAGGCTGCAAGTTATTTTGCCATATCATCAGAATACTCATTTAAAAGGATTACTTCCAACAAAATTGAAATAATATCAAAACCTTATAAAGGAATAAAGGAAAAAGAATATCAATGTGAAAACAGGATTGGCATTTTTGAAGCAATTGCTTTGGGTTATACTCATAGAATGCCTGTCATAGAACATAATGAATGTATCTTTAAAGGTGGGGATGTATGTAAATACACTATCTCCTGGAGAAAATCCTACAAAGAGCTGTTTAACCGTATTCTGTCACTAGTTTTTCTAATTTTTCTGGGTACTCTCGGATTTTCCTTTTTTAAAGGTACAGCAAATTTTTTCAGCATATTACTTCCTTTTTCAATAATTTTTCTGCTGATGTTCAGCGTCAAATATTTCATTGAAAAAAAAGAACTTTTAAACAGTCTTAGTATATTAAGAGAGTCCGCTGACAATCTTATCCAGCAGGTCAATAAGAACTACAACAACACACAGTTGACGGATGAAGTGGGCCAAGCCGTCAGCGGTCAGGCCAGCATCAACGATGTTCTGGACAGTGTGGTGAAAATTGCTGAAAAAAGACTTGATTTTGACCGGGGTTTTATTCTGCTGAGCAATAAGGACAGAACAAGGCTTATGTTGCGTGCCGGATACGGGCATTCAACCGGACATCTGGATTATTTTCCGAAAGAAGGATTTCATCTCGATTCTCAGGAGTCCAGAGGGGTTTTCGTGATTTCGTTTAAAGAACAAAAGTCTTTTTTAATAAACAACATAAACGCAATCAAACATGATTTGTCCAAACGAAGTCTTGAGCTTTTAAAAAAATCCGGAACCAAATCCTTTGTCTGCTGTCCCATCGTGAACAACAATGAGTCCCTGGGCATTATCGTCGTAGATAATGTCAAGTCCAAAAGACCCTTGATTCAAAGTGATCTGAGCCTGCTTACCGGGCTTGCTTCAGTAATCGGCATAAGCATCCGCAACGCCATGCTTCTTGAATCCAAGACCCGCCAGATTACCTCCACACTGCATGTTCTGGCTGCAAGCATTGACGCCAGGGACTTTCTGACCGCCGGTCATTCTGAAAAGGTGATGGAGTTCGCTGTGGGCATCTGCCAGGAGCTGGGATATTCCAGCGAATATACTGACATGATTCGAATAGCAGCTCTTCTGCACGACTACGGCAAAATTGGAGTTCCGGACGCGATATTAAAAAAGAAAGGCAAGCTGTCTGCGGAAGAATACCGTGAAATTCAGGCGCATGCAGAAAAATCGCGCCAGATTCTTGAGGAGATAAGTTTTGAAGGCATTTACAGGCAGGTGCCTGAAATAGCTGGCTGCCATCATGAAAAGCTGGATGGAAGCGGATATCCAGGAGGACTAAAAGGCGAAGAAATTCCCGAAGGGGCTAAGATTATTGCTGTAGCGGATTTTTTTGAAGCAATCACCTCAAAGCGGCATTACCGGGATCCCATGCCTTTGGATAAGGCCATGCTTATGCTGGCTGACGAAGTCGTCAATAACCGTCTGGATCCAAGACTAGTGGAGGCTTTTACAAGATTTTATGCTGAAAAATATGGATGGGAAAATACTTATGTAAATTAATGTACGTAAAACTATCCGTGCACAGAATGCCGGACATTTTATATTATCAAGGCATGCGCCCCCGGCAGCAGATAACCGGAGTATACGAAAATCTCCTGGGGTCGTTTAAGAGTTTCTCAAAGTCCTGCTGAAATTCTTCTGTTCCACCGGAATAATCTTCCAGGAGGTCAGGCATCTTGCTGCTTATGACTTCAAGTTTTCTGCGCCAGTTAAAGACGTCCCTTTCTTTCATTTCTCCGAACATCAGATGGTGAGCGCTTACATGTACGTCGATCTCCTCAAACCCCAGATCATAAAGATAGGTATAAAGCTTTCTGCCCATGAATGGATCAAAGTCAGCGTTGTCCTGCAGTTTGTGCATGCAGGCCGTGATTGTTTTTTCCAGTCCGGGACTTATTCCGTAATGGCTCATGCAGTTGTAGTCGAGGTCTATGAGGCAGAGTATTCCTCCGGGTTTGACTATCCTGGAAATATTCTCGGTCAGATTGAAGCTTTTCGACCGGTAATATTCAAGCACAAACCTGACCCAAACAAAGTCAAAAGAGCCCAGATCATCTAACGGCTTAAGGAAATTTCCATGCCTGAATTCGATATCGCCGGAATATTTGGCCGCAGCATAGCTGATTCTTTGTTCGGAAGCATCCAGGCCGAGTGCGGCTCCTCCGGGCTGGACCAGATCATGCAGGATGGCGGTTGTCTTGCCCGGGCCGCAACCGATATCTGCAACCCGCATTCCGGGTCTGAGTCCGGCCCACCTGGCCTGGCGGATAACAGCCTCAAAATCGGTTTTCTGCTCCAGCCTGGCGGTTTCCTGGTCGCTCTCCATCAAGTAGGTATAATCACGCACGAAATCGCTCCTCTTAGTATGTCTGCTTCTATGGACCGCATGCAATGACTAGTTCAAGTATTTCTAAAATACAAGCAAAGCTTTTTTCCCTGGATGTATGGCCCGGATTCCGGGGAAGAAGAAAGATTGACATACTTTTTCTGCATAATATAGAGAACCCAAATTTTTGATGTACAAGATTTCTAATGTTGGTTCGCTAATATTTTTCGTGAGCCGCTGAGCCTCTCAGCAAAAGCACTTGAAAAAATCGGGTGAACATTTTTTACAACCAGGTGATTAGTTGTCGATTTTTTAAAAGCATCCGTCAGATTCCTGCTCCCTTTTTCAAACCTGCATGTTTATTTAAGAGGTTGCCATGACTTCATTCCGAGTGATCACGATTTTTTCCGCGTTTTGGATTGCCTTGTTGCTCATCTTCTGTCCGAACAATGCACATGCTTCAGGATTTGGAATATTCACCCAGGATGCGGCCGCACTGGGCAAGGGAAACGCCCAGATCGCCCACGCGGACAATCCCTCGGCCATATTCTTCAATCCAGGTCTTCTTACCGGGCTTGAGGGCACCCATATCCGTGTGGGAACTACGCTCTTGTTTCCTGAGCGCAGATTTACCAGTGATCTTGACGGGAGCAGATATAAAACCAGAAGTCAGACCTTTTTCCCCAGCACGTTTTATTTCTCACACAAAACAGACCAGGGCGTTGCACTAGGACTTGGATTCTTCAGTCCTTTCGGTCTTGGGACGGATTGGGGGCGAACCTGGGAAGGCCGCTACCTGGCGACCAGATCCGAGATGCAGACATATAACATAAATCCTTCCATTGCTTTTCAGGCAACAGACCGGCTGTCCATCGGCGGTGGATTCAATCTCCTTTTTCTGAATACCACCCTGGAACGGAAT
>SLDX01000039.1 GCA_007125075.1 Desulfonatronospira sp. | reverse complement strand
TGCACGCCACACGAGCGACCGGCCGGGAATATGAGAAATATATGTTTCTGAAAAATATTGTCTGGCGGGAAAACTTATCACAAATAATTTGACCTGAATTCCAAATTATCATAACTTTTTTTCATGCCACAGCATAACCTTATCCCACGAATTTTGAACATTTGCCTGCCGGAAAACAGGTCCGCCTTTCTCTGGGGGCCGCGCAAAACCGGAAAAACCACCCTTTTGCGACAACAATTCGCTCAGGCGTACTGGATTGACCTTCTGGACTACGAACTGTTTCTGCTGCTGAACCGGGAGCCGACCAGACTGCGCCGGATTCTGGATGCCCAGCCGTCCATGACCGTGGTCATCGATGAAGTCCAGAAAATACCTCATCTGATGGACGAAATCCACTGGCTCATGGAAAACCGGTCATACCGTTTTCTGCTGTCCGGCTCCAGCGCCAGAAAACTGAAGCGGGGCAACGTCAATCTGCTTGGCGGACGAGCCTGGCGTTTTGAACTTTACCCGCTGGTCTCCCGTGAACTGGGGGATTTTGACCTGGAAAAGGTCCTTGTTTCCGGGTTTCTGCCGTCCCACTATCTGTCCCCGGACTGCCGTATGGACCTTCAGGCCTATGTGCACGACTATCTCAAGGAAGAAATCCAGGCGGAAGCCCTGACCAGGAACCTGCCCGCCTTTTCCAGGTTCCTGCAGTCTGCAGCGGGAACCAGCGGCATGCTGCTGAACTATTCCAACGCTGCCAGGGACGCGGGAGTATCTGTAAAGACCATCCGGGAATACTATCAAATCCTTGAAGACACCCTGATCGGCAGGGTTCTGCCGCCCTGGAAAAAAAGCTCAGGGCGAAGGCTCATCGAAACCGCCAAGTTTTATTTTTTTGATGTCGGGCTGGTCTCGGCGCTCCTGAACCGGTACTCTCTTTGTGCCGGGACCAGGGAGTTCGGCAGGGCCTTTGAGCAGTTCATCCTTCAGGAATGCTGGGCCTACAGGCACTACAGCCGCAAGGACTTTCCCATTTCGTTCTGGAGGACTGCCAGCGGATCTGAAGTGGACATCATTCTGGGCGAGGCGGACGCGGCCATTGAGGTCAAGGCTGGAGAGCACGCGGCAAAGAAGAGGCCCAGGGGGCTGCACCTGTTTGGCGAGGAGTGCAGGTCCGGAAAAAGTATCATTGTTTCCCGCGACAGGTATCCGGAAAAACTAAACAGCCGGATCACCGTGCTGCCCTGGCAGCAGTTCTGCGCCCGGCTCTGGAACGGAGATATTGTTTAGCAGGCTGAATCAGGACTTTTTCACGCTGCCAGCCTGTGTATTCCAAATTCCCTGGTTCTAAAACCATGGGGGACTGACCACAAAGAAATAGGGGCATTATGTTGCCTGTATCCCGCCTTACTCCGCCTCTTTTTGAGTAGGTTTTGATCTTTAACATATCCCGCATACCTCCCCCTTGACAGAAGGAATCAAATAACAGGAATCAATAACCGTAACTGTCCAATTAACCCCATCTTTTCTTAATTTCAACGTGTGCTAATGGTTCCCCTGATCAAAAGTGCCTGGACTGGCATCGGAGGATGGTGTTTCGGAAATGTGCACGCCGGATTTTTAGATGTATTGTCAGCTTGGAACCACGAGGAGACTATGGCACGTCCATAGTCCAGACTGAAAAGACTGCCAGCGTAAGGTTATAATTGGAAGGTAATAAGGGCTGCTACGGATCTGAGTGCATAACCATCGCTTCCAGCCGACGCTCGTACCTCGCGCGGCTGGTGTCCCCCGTTACTGTAGACTCCGGCTATGGGGTGGTGTAGTCCCGTCCAACATTTTTGAACCCTACAAAAAGTATCCCAAGCAGTAATAGCCAGGTATGCGGCTGGAGGTCCCCGTTAATGCCGGCCATCTCTGGAGCTGCAATCTCCGCCTCCTGTCACGCTTCTTAGCGTGATTCCTGGCGGGATAATTAAAGTTCAGTATTTAGCCTTGAGATTCCCAAATATTTTATTTTTTATTCCCAATTATTAGTTGCTTTAATCCCAATCATTAGATATTCATCGTTTGATGAAAACAAACCAACCATTTTATCACCGTCATCTTGAGGCAAAGATTCGAGAATCCATGGCGGATACTCCAGTGACATTAGTCGCAGGTCCAAGGCAGTCTGGAAAAACCACTCTTGTCAGACATCTGATGGAGCTTGATGCGGAATACCTGACCCTGGACGATGAAACCACGTTTTTGTCTGCGACCAATGACCCTTCAGGGTTTATCCAAAACTTGAAGGAAACGGCCATCATCGACGAAATACAACGCGCGCCGCAACTTCTTAAGGCCATAAAAAAATGTGTCGACGAAAATAGAAGACCAGGGAGTTTTTTAATTACCGGGTCAGCCAATGTGATGACTCTACCCAAGGTTACAGAATCTCTTGCAGGGAGAATGGAAACTCTTACCTTGCTGCCCTTGTCTCAAGGAGAAATTCATGGTCTGAAAAACAATTGGATCGACAAGGTGTTTGCCGGGCAGATTCCTGTCCCTGAAAAACCTGTCCGGGGCACGGATTTAGTTGAAGTGGTACTTTGCGGTGGATATCCTGAAGTCCTGTCCAGGAGCACCCAACGTCGCCGCAGCGTTTGGATAAAGCAGTATATGGACGCTTTGCTTCAACGGGATGTGCTGGATATCGCAAGTGTTGAAAAACTGAAAATTTTGCCGCAATTTTTAAAAGCCCTGTCATTAGCATCCGGCCAACTGTGTAATTATGCACAGCTTGGGGCAAAGGTGGAACTGGATCACAAGACATCCGCAAAATATGTAACCGTGTTCGAGCATATGTTCATTCTAAGCAGGGTTGAGACATGGGCGGCCAATCGACTTAAGAGGATAGTCAAGACTCCCAAACTGCAGTTTATGGATTCAGGTTTACTGGCAAGCTTACAGGGGCTTACCCCGGACAGTGTGCAAAAAAATCGTTCAGCTTTTGGAGGTGTTCTGGAAACTTTTGTTTTCAGTGAAATATTGAAACACCAGGCCATTACCGAAGAGGATTATTATATTTATCATTACCGTGATCATGATAAGAACGAAGTGGACATAGTCATTGAAAATGCCCACGGAGATATAATCGGAGTTGAAGTAAAGGCGGGCGCTTCGTTAACCCCCAAAGATCTTCGAGGGTTGCATCGGCTTGGCAAGGTGGCGGGGAAGCACTTTAAAGGAGGGGTTGTTCTCCATGATGGCGAAAGAGTTCTTCCTTTGGGCAATAAAATAATATCTGCTCCAGTTTCAAGCCTCTGGTCACATTGACATATGGGGATATCCACGCGACTAAGGACTATTGCAGGCATGGTCAATGGTACAACTATATTGCAGTGCAGTTCGGCTATCAGTCTGCATCAAATCTTCATATCCAAAATGGATGCCCTGGTCGTCAAGACAGTAGTGCAAACATGACCCACATCCACGTAACCTGCGCGATCATTGAACGAAACGGCCTGGTTCTGGCAGCCAGGCGCAGCGCTTCCATGCATCTGCCCCTGAAATGGGAATTTCCCGGGGGCAAGATCAGGAAGGGTGAAGATCCCGGAGAGTGTCTGAAAAGAGAGATCCGGGAGGAACTGGATCTGGAGATTTATATTTCCGGTGAGCTTTCTCCATCAACACGTAATTATACCGATTTCTCGGTTACATTGCATCCTTATGTTTGCAGGGTCTTTTCATTCAAATTCAAGCTGCTCGAACATGCGGAAGCTGCCTGGCTCCCTCCGCAGAAACTTCCAGGATTAGACTGGGCAGAGGCTGACCTGCCGGTCCTTGACGCTTATCATGCCACACTTGAGTTGCCTTCCGGGGTCTGACCGGGATACCATGATAACACTATTTAAGCAGCGCCTCCTGGTCATAGACGAAATCCTGAAGGTTTTGCACTGGGCGAACAGATCAAAAAGCTTTGGGGTATCAACAGATATAAGGATAACTGCCTATCATTAACCAGGGCGAAGACCAGGACATTCATGTCCGGGAATTCCTCCCCTGAAAAGTATGCCCCGTGCCAGGCTGATACTGTGGCACCGGGCTTCGCTTCATGTTTGTATGCCTTGACATAAATATTTATGATGCTTTATCATCATAAGCATGAGAACAACATTAACCATAGACAGCGATGTTCTGGAAATGGCCAGGGAGGTTGCCGCCAGGCGCAAAATCCCATTTAAGTCCGTGATCAATGAAGCGCTCAGAGCCGGCTTAAAAGAAGTGGAAAAGCCCGCCCTGCAGCGGGATTACACTACGGAGCCTCACCCCATGGGGCTCAGGCAGGGCAGAAATCTGGACAACATTCAGGAGCTCCTGGCCCAGGTTGAAGGCGAGGATGCCAGGTGATACTTGTTGACGCCAACATACTCCTTTATGCCGAGGACAGCCTTCACCCCAGACATGATGAAGCCCGCAGCTGGTGGGATGCGCAGCTTTCAGGTGCTGAGCCGGTATGTTTCTGCTGGACAGTGCTTTCAGCGTTTATGCGCATTGGCACCAGTCCCCGGGTCTTTGAGCGTCCGCTTTCCATAGATCAGGCTGTTTTCCGGGTTCAGAGCTGGCTGGATCAGCCCTGCGCGAGAATTATCCGGCCTACAGACCAGCACTGGACACTGTTTCAAGACATGCTGATCAAGGGGCAGGCCGTGGCCAACCTGGTCAGCGACGCTCATCTGGCGGCTATGGCCATTGAACATGGCTGCGTGCTTGTCTCTACTGATTCTGATTTTACACGCTTTCCCGGCTTAAAATGGCACAACCCACTGGCATGAGCGGCGATTTCCAGCAGAGACCCGGTGTGATTAGGGAGACAGTGCTTCAGGTTAAAGGGGATAATCGGCAGCAATAAACTTCAGATCGCGTTAACAGACTGTTAAAATGCCTGATTTCCGGCCTTGAAACAGCGATTTTGACATCAAAACCGCAGATGATTACCATTAAATCCGGATAATAATATGACACACAAGCATAAATGGATTTTTCGACCAAGATTTAGAAGGCACGCTTTCGGCTGGCGTTCTGCAACGCCGATCAAGCGCATCAGGGAGGCTGTCTCGGAAATTAAAAAGACTGCCCGCAGGGATGAGTGCCTGGCTGCTGAAGGCGCGGTTATTTTTCTGGAAAAACTTTCCCCGGCTATAGAGCTTGTGGACAGTTCATCCGGAGCCATAGGCAATGCAGTGAACAAGGCCATTGATGATCTTGTTCCCATCATATCCGGCGCTGATGCAGATGACGCCCTGCGTGATAAATGGCTGGAGAGGCTCTGGCAGGCCGTGGAAAATGATCATATCCCGTATATCGAATCACTGGAAGAATACTGGGGGGAGCTTTGCGTCACACCAGAGCGGGCTTCCAGGTGGGCGGATGAATTTATAAATCCGGTCAGGCTGAACTGGAGCCGGGATTCAGTGCGCGGCGGGCACTTCAAGGGCATCATTGCCTGCCTGAGCTGTCTGCTCAAGGCTGGCAGATATGAGGAAATTCTGGAGCTTGTAGATCTGGTTCCGTATAAATTCTGGCCTTACAGGGTGTGGGCTGTCCGGGCCCTGAAAAATATGGGCGAGCCAGGCCGGGCACTCAGGTATGCTGAAGAATCCAGGGGTCTGAATGACAATCCACATGCCATTGCCAGGGAGTGCGAAGATATTCTGCTGTCTGCAGGTATGATGGATGAAGCCTTTGAAAGATATGCTCTTCAAGCCAACATCAAATCTACTTATCTGGCAACTTTCCGGGCCATAGTCAAAAAATATCCGCATAAGGACAAAGAGGAAATAATCACCCATCTGGCTGCCCGGACTCCTGGTGAAGAAGGCAAATGGTTCGCGGCAGCCAGGTCTGCCGGTCTTTACTCCAAGGCCATTGAACTGGCCCGGGCAACGCCCTGTGACCCCAGAACCCTGACCCGGGCAGCAAGGGATACTGTTGAAACAGAGCCTGTTTTCGCCATGGAGGCCGGTCTTGCCGCCCTGTACTGGCTGGTGGAAGGATACGGCTATGATATTACAAGCTTAGACTTGTGGGCAGCTTACAACTTTACAATGCAGGCTGCTGAAAATTGCGGCAAAAAGGCGGAAACCCTGGAGCGAATCCAGGAACTGGTGAGAAACGAAACATTCGGTGAAAGATTTGTGTTTAAGATCTTGAGCCGTGAGCTGGGGCTGGCTTGAAAACAGGAAGCCAAAGCAGAGAGGCGTTATGGGAATATCAGTTCATTACTCGGGAAGGTTCAATGATCCAGGCTTGATCATTGAACTCATCTCTGAGATGCGTTTACTGGCGCAAAGCGGGGGCTGGGAATATACGGTTTTTGATGATGCGTGTTACGGTGTTACGGGGTCGGACCGAGTCAAGCCATTGATTTAACACAGGAAATGCCTCAATTTTGAGTGTTTTTCAGCCTTAAAACGATCATTTTGCCCTTAAAAAGGCCGTTCTAAGATCAGGTCTTCTGAAAATTGCCTTCGCTGTCAATGCCAGGAGCCAATCGTTACTTTCTTCCAGAAGAGAATGAAGGGACATCCATGACAGGAAAGTCAAGATGGAATGATTTCCCCGGGCCGTCTCATTGTTTCCTTCCAGTGGTCTGCTTTGTCCTTTGCCGGCCGATTTCCAGACTTGACTTTCAGACTTAACTGCAAATTTCTTTAAAAAGTTCATTTATAACAGCATACTGTTGCTGAATGGCCTGTAGTACCCCATTTTGTATTTTTAGCCGAGAGCATTCAGGACTTCGGCCCTGGTCCGGGATAATGTTCCAGGTCAAAATCGGATATGGTCTTGATTCTCCCGGCTGTATGTGCGGATGGGGTCTCAAAAAAAATCAAGGCGTAACTTGTTGTTTTTGAAGATTATTCAGCAAAAATTGAGGGCTAAAAGAGGAAAGTCCTGTTTGAACGTCGAATTTGGGTTACCAGTATCCGGCCGGTATCTGAATGATATTGTCAGTAAGTAATTCCACCCTCTCGCTGTTGTTCACCACGATCCCCATCCTGGCCCCGGTATCGGCCATGAAGTTTTTCAGGCCTGCAAGACCGCGCTGGTCAGTTTTGTGGCCCAGCTTGATCTCAATGGGCAGCAGCCCGAACCGTCCTTCAACCACCAGGTCCACTTCAGATCTGTCCCTTGTCCGGTAGTAGTAGAAATCAAGCCCGGAAACCATGGTGC
>SLDX01000041.1 GCA_007125075.1 Desulfonatronospira sp. | reverse complement strand
GTTTCGCGTGGTTACTTCTGAGTTCCTCCATTGGAAAGCATCTCCATGGCTTCTTCCACTTCCATGTCGTGGTGCACCACCTGATTCAGGGTCTTTACCAGGCCGGTTGCATCATCGTGCTGGAACACGTTTCGGCCGATGGACAGTCCTGCGCACCCCGAAGCCACTGCATCATGAACCATCTGAACCAGGCCTTTATCGTTGCCAAGCTTGGGTCCACCGGCGATCACCACCGGAATGCAGCAAGCTTCAACAACCTTGGCAAAGCTGTCCGGATCGCCGGTATAGGCCACCTTGACCACGTCCGCGCCCAATTCTTCTCCCACCCTGGCGCAGTGTCGCACCATGTTCATATCGAATTCATTTTCCACCTTGGGCCCCCGGGCATAAACCATGGCCAGAAGAGGCATGCCCCATTCGTTGGCCTTGGAAGCCACCCGGCCGAGATCTTTGAGCATTTCCCTTTCAGATTCATCACCCAGGTTTACATGCACGGAAACACCATCGGCTCCGTGTTTTATGGCGTCCTCCACGCTGGCGACAAGAGTTTTGGCATTGGGAAAAGGGGATAGAGAAGTGCTGGCGGACAGATGAATAATCAGTCCCACATCGTGACCTGCTCCTCTGTGTCCGCATCTGGTCAGGCCTTTATGCATGAGCACGGCATTGGCCCCTCCTTCAGCGATCCTGTTCACTGTCTCTCTGAGATCGATAAGCCCGTCAATCGGCCCTACTGTGACTCCATGATCCAGAGGAACGATGATAGCCCTTCCGGTATTGCGGTTGAAGATCCTCTCCAACCTGATGGTCTTGCCCATATGCATGATCCTACCTCCTTGAAGTTTTGAGGCCGGCAGGCTTCGGCGGGACTTTTTTCATGAATAAAAAAAGGGCCGCCGGCTTTCGCCTGCGGCCCTTGGGTTTTTTGGTCTATTTTCTTTTTGTGCTGGTTAAACTCCTCCCCTTGGACCACAGGCCTTTATAAAATAAAAATACCAAAAATAAAGATTGCAGCTGGGTATCTGGGAGTTGTTTAACATAAATTTACCTATAAACACCAGTTTTCGAGCTTGTCAACAAAAATTTTTAAAAAAAAGTAACTATTCACCAAATTTTTTTCAATTGATTTGAGCCTGCCCCAGCACGCCGTCAGCCATTCGAATATGACCCACTTCCTTCCAGGACAGACCCAGCAGGTCTGCCCCGGCAGCGTCCACTGCCACCGGGTCGAACCCGGCGACCATTTTCTTAATAGGAGGACAGCACTCAGATCCGCCCAGATGATACTCAGCCAGACCTGTCCGGGCGTCGATCAGGCAAAGATCAGGACAGCGGTAGAGGTTGAGCTCAAAAATGGATCTCTGCATTCTCTGGTGAAAGAATGACTTTTTCCAGCTTCCTCCCTGCTGGTAATGACCGGGCGGAGCCAGACCAAGCATATTCTTCATGGACAGTGTCACACCGGACAGGGAATGTCGCTTGAGTACACAGGCTGAGATCAGCATTCCCGAAAAAATGCGCCTGGGCAGATATATTTCCGGAAATACTTTACAGGCAGGATTGCTCAGCTTTCTAAGAGCTTCCTGGTTGAGATCCACAAGCTCCAGGTCCAGCTCCCGGGCCAGTTCTATATAACCCAGCCGCTCAAAAACTTCTTCTGTTTCCATTTGAGCATCACCGCAGCCTTCCGCGATGAGGATACGGGCTTTTGAATGTCTTCTGATGTACCGCACCAGAGCTTTGATCATTTCCGGATCGCTGGTGACCGGAAAAGGAGATGAATTGACCAGATTGGGCTTGATCCAGATGATTCTGCGCCGTTTGAAGGCCTTCCAGGCCTTAATCCCGTCCAGGATTGCCGGTACTGTTTCCTGGTATCCGGTAAAGGACTGGATGACAGCTTTCTGGTTTTTCATTCACATTCATCCATGGCGTTTTACTTGATCGCTTCGGCTGAAAATCAGCCATCGGCTGCAGATCTGTCATGACTGCACTTCGCGGTCAAGGGCATTCGTCTTCCCCTGCCGAAAGCTTTTTCCGTGATTCTTATTCCCGGCGGGGCCTGGGCGCGCTTGAATTCGGCCTTATCCACCATGTAAATAATCCTTTGCGCCAGATCAGGATCATAGCCCAGGGCACAGATCTCATTAAACGAGCTGCCTTTTTCCACATAAAGGCTTAAAATCGGATCCAAGACTTCATAATCGGGCAGTGTGTCCCGGTCCATCTGACCGGGCCGCAGTTCAGCAGAAGGCGATTTGGAGATAATCTCCCTGGGAATTATGGTTTTACCCCTGGTTTTGTTCAGCCAGCGGGCCAGAGTGTAGACAGAGGTCTTGGCCACATCAGCAAGAACTGCCAGCCCGCCGGCCATATCCCCGTAAATGGTACTGTAGCCCACAGCCATTTCTGACTTGTTCCCGGTGGCAAGCAGCATCTTCCCCTGTTTATTGGACATGGCCATGAGCAGATTGGCTCTGATCCTGGCCTGAATGTTTTCCTCGGTCACATCAGGTTGATAACCCTTAAAAACCGGAGCCAGTATCTGGTCATACGCCTGCATCAGTTCGGAAATGGGCAGAGTGTGTGTTTTGATCTCCAGGTTGACGGACAGGTCAAGGGAATGGTCTATGCTGCCTGGTGATGAATAAGGAGAAGGCATAAGCACCCCGGTTACCTGCCCGGAACCAAGGGCCTGCACAGCTACGGCCGCAGTCACAGAGGAATCCAGACCTCCTGAAAGA
Organism: Desulfonatronospira sp.; assembly: GCA_007125075.1. Taxonomy (GTDB): domain Bacteria; phylum Desulfobacterota; class Desulfovibrionia; order Desulfovibrionales; family Desulfonatronovibrionaceae; genus Desulfonatronospira. The sequence goes on along the minus strand of SLDX01000041.1, from coordinate 4,468 downwards.
CCGATAAGGACATTGTTGAAACCGCTTTTGCGCACATAATCCGCTGTTCCCAGAACCAAAGCCTGCCAGATTTCAGAAGAAGAGGACAGGTCATGCACGCTCAGCCTGTTATTCTCAGAGTTTATTGTATCCACCACCAGGACGTCTTCAGCAAATTCAAGGGCGCTGGCGGTAAGGCGCCCCTGAGCATCAAAAGCCATGCTCCTTCCTGAAAACACCAGATCTTCAAAGCCGCCGACCTGATTGCAGAATAATAAATCCACACTATATTTTGCGCTCATGGAGCCCAGCATGGCCTTGATAACCCTGTGCTTACCCACTGAGAAGGGTGAAGCGGACAAGTTTATAATCATCTGTGCACCCTTGGCACACAAAGATCGGACCGGCTGATCATCATCTCCTGTTCGGCCCCAGAAGTCAGGGTCATTCCACACGTCCTCGCAAATGGTCACCCCGATCTTTCTTCCCATGAGCTCAAACACGCCGGGACTTTGAACAGAAGCAAAGTAGCGCTTTTCGTAAAATACATCGTATTCAGGAAGAAGTGTTTTGCCGAAAACCTTATCTATTCGTCCGTCAACAAGCAGGCAGGCTGCGTTGTACAGTTGCGTTGAATCCGGCACTGCCCTCCACGGCGTTCCAATCAGTAAAGGACCGAAATTTTTGGTACGGCTGGCCAGCTCTTTGACGCTGTGCTCACATTCCTCAAGTATGTCGGCGCGCAGAAGCAGATCATCCGGAGGATAGCCGGTCACGGCAAGCTCGGGAGCAACGCAAAAATCAGCTTTATTTTCAAATGCTCTTTGAGCTGCATGAACGATTTTTTCGCAGTTGCCCTTGAAATCGCATATGACCGGATTCAACTGCAACAGGCCTACCCGCATTAATTATGCTCCTTGACTTTGAAACAGCAGCAGAAAAGATCTGGAACAGACCTGAAATGTTTTCCGGCCTGCCCTGTCTTACTGGTTTCGACTCATGCCTTGTAAACCCACATCCATTCCAATTGATTATTGTTGACCTGAAAGGGTTTTGCAAGTAATAATTTTTTTCTTTATTAAGGGGCAAAGAGATTATGGCCATGAGTATCAAAGACTTTTTTAATCGCGAAAATCTGCCCCTTCTGCTTGAACTGCCGCCTGAACTGCGCAGAAAAATCTTTTCCGAAACCAGCATGGACCTTAGGGAAAAATATGTCCTGGCCAATCTTTACTATCTGGATTCCAGGAATAAGCTGGATGAGTATAAACAGCTGCTCCCGGCAATGGCAGATCTGAATGAGGAGCAGTGCCTGGAAAGCATACGTATTCTGGAAGAAAAGGGATTACTGGTCAGAAAGGGTCACAAGCTGATTCTTAAAATTAAACCCTTAACATACTAATTTAAAGAAGAAAAATTCCATGCCCAGAAGAAATGACATCAAAAAGATAATGCTCATTGGCTCCGGGCCGATCATCATCGGCCAGGCTTGTGAATTCGATTATTCCGGAACTCAGGCTTTAAAAGCCCTGAAAGAGGAAAATTATCAGGTCGTTCTGGTCAACTCCAATCCGGCGACAATCATGACTGATCCAGAGCTGGCTGATCAGACGTATATCGAACCCATTGAACCGGAAACCGTGGCCAGGATCATCGCCCGGGAAAAACCGGACGCGCTGCTGCCCACCCTTGGAGGCCAGACCGGCTTGAATACTGCTGTGGCACTGGCTGAAAACGGGGTTCTGGACAAATATGATGTTGAACTCATCGGAGCTTCGCTGCCGGTAATCCAAAAGGCGGAAAGCAGAGAACTTTTTCGGCGGGCGATGGAGAATATCGGGCTTAAAGTGCCTAAAAGCGGTATTGCCCGTTCATTGGAAGAAGCCAGACAATGGGCGGGAAAAATACTTTTCCCCATCATCATTCGTCCGGCTTTCACCCTGGGCGGAACAGGAGGCGGAATCGCCTACAATATGGAAGATCTGGAAGAAAAGGCTGCTTATGGACTTTCCGCAAGCATGACCAGCGAGATCATGCTCGAAGAGTCGGTACTGGGCTGGAAGGAATTCGAACTGGAGGTCATGCGGGACAAGAACGACAATTGCGTCATCATCTGTTCCATAGAGAACCTGGATCCCATGGGCGTACACACCGGGGACTCCATAACCGTTGCCCCTTCGCAGACCCTGACTGACCGTGAATACCAGCTCATGCGCAACGCATCTCTGGACATCATGCGCGAAATAGGAGTGGAGACCGGCGGGTCCAATGTCCAGTTCGCCATCAATCCGGAAAACGGCGATATGGTGGTCATTGAAATGAATCCGAGGGTGTCCAGATCCTCGGCCCTGGCATCCAAAGCCACCGGCTTTCCCATAGCCAAGATAGCCGCCAAACTTGCGGTAGGATATACCCTGGACGAGATACCCAATGATATCACCAGAGAGACCATGGCTTCCTTCGAACCGACCATCGATTACTGCGTAGTCAAAATCCCCAGGTTCACCTTTGAAAAATTCCCGGGCAGCCAGGACATCCTGGGCACGTCCATGAAAAGCGTGGGCGAAACCATGGCCATCGGCCGCACCTTTAAGGAAGCACTGCAAAAAGGCCTGCGCTCTCTGGAAACCGGACATTTCGGAATGACCTCCAAGCCTGCAGCTCCGGAACCTGACCTTGAGGACATCCGGTCCAGGCTGCGTTTTCCTCATTCGCAGCGCATCTTTGCCGTGCATGAAGCGCTGTCGGCTGGGATGGACATACCTGAAATATTTGAGTTGACCAGCATTGACCCCTGGTTTTTGAGACAGATTCAGGACCTGGTGCAGAAAGAACAGAAACTGCGCAGATTCAGCCTGGAACAAAGCATATCCAGGGAAAATCCCTCTCTTTTGCCTCTGCTCACAAAAGCCAAAGCCATGGGGTTCGGAGACAGACAGCTTGCTGACCTGTGGAAAAAAGAAGAAGCCGACATCCGCAGTCTGCGCCGGGAAACAGGCCTTCAGCCTACTTATTACCTTGTGGATACCTGTGCCGGAGAATTTGAGGCCTACACCCCGTATTTTTACTCCACTTATGAAAAAGGAAGGGAAATCCATCCTCAAAAAAAACGCAAAATCATGATCCTGGGAGGCGGACCCAACCGAATCGGACAGGGCATTGAATTCGATTACTGCTGCGTGCACGCTTCCTACACCTTAAAAGAGATGGGCATAGGCTCGATCATGGTCAATTCCAATCCGGAAACAGTGAGCACTGACTACGATACATCCGACTTTCTGTATTTCGAACCATTGACCTTTGAAGACGTAATGAACATAATCGAATTTGAACAGCCTGAAGGAGTCATAGTCCAGTTCGGAGGACAGACGCCGCTAAACCTGGCCGTCCCTCTGCTCAGGGCCGGAGTGCCCATTATCGGCACTACTCCGGACAGCATAGACCGGGCTGAGGACAGGGAGCGCTTTCAGGCGCTGATAAAAAAGCTGAACCTGCTGCAGCCGGACAACGGCACGGCAAGGTCTTTGGAAGAGGCCCTGAAGGTCGCCGGGAACATAGGCTATCCTGTTGTGGTCCGGCCTTCGTATGTACTCGGCGGACGGGCCATGGAGATTGTTTACGATGAAGAGCATTTAATCAGCTATTTTAAGCAGTTTGTACTGGTCACTCCGGAACACCCCATTCTGCTGGACAAATTTCTCGAATCAGCCATAGAAGTCGATGTTGACGCCCTCAGCGACGGGCATGATACTTATGTGGCCGGCATAATGGAACACATTGAAGAAGCAGGCGTCCATTCCGGAGATTCAGCCTGTGTTCTCCCCCCTCACACCATAGACGCGCATCTGATAAAAGAAATCGAGGAACAGACTGGACGTCTGGCCACAGAATTGAACGTGATCGGTCTTTTGAACATCCAGTTCGCCCTGAAGGACAATCAGGTTTACATCCTGGAGGTCAACCCCAGGGCTTCGCGGACTGTGCCCTTTGTGAGCAAGGCTACAAGTGTCCCATTGGCCAAAATGGCCACCCGGGTCATGCTTGGAGAAAAACTTAAGGATCTGGATCCCTGGTCCAGAAGAAAAGAAGGCTACTATGCGGTCAAGGAGGCTGTGCTCCCATTTGGCCGCTATCCCGGCGTGGATGTGCTGCTGGGTCCGGAGATGCGCTCAACCGGCGAAGTCATGGGAATCGATTCCAGCCTGGGGCTGGCGTTCATGAAAAGTCAGATGGGTGCCGGCCAGATGCTTCCCGGCAAGGGCTGCGTGTGTATCTCCGTGAACGAGCGGGATAAGGACCAGTGCTTGACACCGGCAAAAATTTTCCATGAAATGGGCTTTAAGATTATGGCCACTCGCGGTACCGCCGGATACCTGCAGGACAGAGGCATTCAGGCTCAGGTGGTGTACAAGGTCTACGAAGGTCGACCCAACATCATCGACCATATCAAGAACAGGGAAATCGACCTGTTGATCAATACCTCATCCGG
>SLDX01000094.1 GCA_007125075.1 Desulfonatronospira sp. | reverse complement strand
TCTGTCCTCTGTCCTCTGTCCTCTGTCCTCTGTCCTCTGTTATCTGTCTTCTGTTATCTGTCTTCTGTTATCTGTCTTCTGTTATCTGTCCTCTGTCCTGGCAGCGCAAGAATGCCTTACTTGCCACCTTAAGGCAAGTTTGGCAGGGTAAGGACATTGCAATAAACTGAAAATTCAAATAAATAACCCTCTTGATTCACGGCGCAGGTTCAGATTCCGCCAAGCAAACCAAAAATGTGCAGTCTTGATATTTTTGATTGGTAAGTTCGTTAAATTTGCAGTTTCCGGAAGATGAAATCTTGAATGTTTTGTTATGCAGAATTTCATGCCGGACCAAACCTTATGAATAATTTGAAATAAACTTCTTCGGAAATAAATTGAAATGCAATGAAGAAACATAAAATTCTTATAGCCAACCGCGGCGAGATAGCCATCCGCATTTTAAAGGCCTGCCGGGAACTGGGACATGAGTTTGTCTGTGTCTACACCAAGGAGGATGCTCAGTCCGAACATTGCACAGAGGCTTTGAAACAAGGCGGACCGCACTCACTTTACCGCATCAGTTCTTATCAGGATCCCAATGAAATCTTTGCTGTCGCCGATGACAGCGAATCCACCGCCATTCACCCTGGTTACGGCTTTTTTGCCGAAGACTTCCGTTTTGCCCGCCGGGTGGTTCAGCGGACAAGGAAACTTAAATTTATCGGGCCATCCTGGAAAATCATTCAGGATCTGGGAGACAAGATCAACACCAAAAGAGTGGCTCGTCGCCTTGATGTTCCAACGATTCCAGGATCAGACAGGCCCATTGTGGATGACCTTGAAGCCGAAGAGCTGGCCCGTTCTCTTTTCAATTTTCAACAGGAACAGGGCATCGAACAGCCGGTCATTCTGGTCAAGGCCTCAGCCGGAGGCGGGGGCATGGGCATTGAAGAGGTTCATGATTTGGATCGCTTCCGCACCGTGCTCAGAGGAATAAAAAACTATGCCCGCCGCCAGTTTCGGGACGAAGGCGTACTTATTGAACAAAGGATCTTCGACTTCAATCATCTCGAGGTGCAGATTCTGGCCGACAGCCACGGCAAAGCGGTGCACTTCGGTACCCGCAACTGCACCGTGCAGAGCATAGGCCGTCAGAAAAGGATCGAAGTTGCTCCAGGCTTTTATCCGCAAAGCATAAGCTATGCCTTTGATGCGGACAAGGTACTGAACGATATCATTGATTATTCCCTGCGCATGGCCCGTGAAGTCGGCTACAACAGTATAGGAACCTGGGAGTGGATAATCAGTCCCATGGGCAATCCCTTTTTGATGGAGGTCAACACCCGCATTCAGGTCGAAAACGGCGTATCAGCAATTATTTCCCGAATCGGCGGGCAGGAGGTGGATCTGATACGCGAGCAGATCCGTCTGGGCCTTGATGAAAGAATGAATTTCGAACAAAAGGACATCAGGTTCGAAGGCGTGGGCATTGAATATCGTATACTGGCCGAAGATCCTGAAAATGCCTTTACACCCTGGGTGGGCCGTATTGAAAACTTTTCCTGGACTGATTTTCGCTGGCTCAGGATGCACACGCATATCCCCAGTGAACGGGCTTATGACATACCCACTGAATTTGATCCAAACCTGGCACTTGGAATTGTCTGGGGCCAGGATCTTGAACAGGCCAAGGACCGGGGCATACGTTTCTTGAATCAGCTGGTTCTGGAAGGCAGAAACAGCATGGGTGAACCTCTAAAATCCAATATTCAGTTTCTGAAGGAAAATACCCGTAAGCTTCTGGTCTTTTGATCCACTGTAAAGACCTGAAAAATCCTCAGACAGAAGCTTCTCTGCGCATATTAATCTTTAACGCGACGCACAAAAATATGACTGATATTGACAAACAAATTCAGGATTTGAAAGAACGGCTGCAATATATACAGGACATCTTCGGCAACCGGGAAAATGCCAATGTTTCTCTTCTTGGCTCCAAGCTTAATGATTTTGTCCATGCCCTTCCCTCTCTCGGCCCGGCCCAGATCAAGAGGCAGCTTGGATCATTGTCCGATCTGTTCACTTTCCTGGAAAACAAGCTGGAAAAAGAACTGACCCCCATGGACCGGGTGCGCATAGTCCGCCATCCTCAGCGTGTCTGCCTCAAGGATATCCTGGAAAACGTATACGACAATTATACAGAAATTGGCGGGCAAGGCGAATACAGCATTGACCCTTCCATGATCATTGCCAGGGCGTATATTACCCGCAACGTGGGCAAAAAGATCTACAAACAGCCGGTAATGGTCATCGGACAGGAAAAGGGTCACGGCCAGGAATTTCGCAACGGAGGTTCGGTCAAACCCTGGGGAAACGCCAAGGCTCTGGAATACATGAAGGTCGCTGTTACCGAGAATATTCCCATTCATACCTACATCTTTACTCCTGGATCTTATCCGGTCGAGGATTACCCGGGTGCCGCCCAGCAGATCGCCAGAAACATTTATGCCATGGCCGGCATCAATGTCCCTGTGGTGGCAGTCATTTCGGAAGGAGGCTCAGGAGGCGCCGAGGCCATTGGCCTGGCTGATACAAGGATCATGCTTTCCCACGGATATTATTCGGTCATCTCTCCTGAAGGTGCTGCAGCCATTGAAGGAAGGGCCAAATCAGGCAGCAGGATTTCGCCTGAACTGGTGGAAAGCTGTGCCAGGCAGCTAAGGATCACAGCCCAGGACAATCTGAAGATGGGCTATATTGATCGCGTTCTTCAGGAACCATCTCTGGGAGCCAGGCCTGAACACTTTGATTTTTTCAAGAAGCTCAGACAGGAAGTCATCCTGGCTACTGATGAGATAATTTTATCCGTCCGGGGAATTAAGCTTTTTCGGGCCATTGCCCTCAGAAAACTGAATAATCCAAATATCTACGTACGCTGGGGCCTTTCGCAGAAATCCGGTGAACGTCTGCTCTGGAGAAGATATCAGAAGTATCGCGCTCTGAGCCGTTGGGCGTACAAGGACAGTACTCCAGCCTGGCAGAAGTATAAGATTGCTGTAAGTGAAGCCGCCTGGTCTGTTTACTCCTTTTTGCGCTATGAATTTTTCGGCCGGCACCAGAGAGCCATAACTCATCTGGCTGAAGATGTTCAGGGCGAAGTGCATGCTTTGTTCGGCAGAGTCATGCATAAAACTTCCAAACTGCTCAGGAAGCTGCCTGGCGTCAAAAAGGAAAAGGAAGAAGTATGCCAGCTGACCACCCTGTCTACCTGGGAAGAAGGAATGTCCTGGGATGAGCATTGCAGATACATAAGTCCTCAAGCCAATCAGGACCGGACCCTGCCCTGCCCCAACGCCAACAAATTTAACTGCCTGGATCTGTGGGCCCCGGATCTTTTTGGCGACTTTGCCGGGGTTTGCAGTCATTGCGGACATCATTTCCCAATGGAATATGAATGGTATCTGTTTAATGTATTTGACCCCAGGTCAATCCGTGAATTCAGTCCCAGGCTTGAATCTTTAAATCCTTTGGACTTTGAGGGCCTGGAGCATAAGCTGGATCAGGCCAAAAAACAGACCGGCCACAAAAGCGGCTGCATGACCTTTGAGGCGGACATCAAGGGCATAAGGGTGGTTGTGGCCGTGCTCCTTGCCAGATTCAGGGGGGGCAGCGTGGGCGCGGCTGAGGGTGAAAAATTCTCCAGGGCTGTGGAACAGGCCAGGCGCAAACACATGCCGTTTCTGGCCTACGTGCACGGCACCGCAGGGATCCGTATTCAGGAAGGAACCAACGGATTGATCCAGATGCCCAGGTGCACACTGTCAGTTCGCAGATATCTGGAAGCCGGAGGGTTATATCTTGTCCTTTATGACACCAATTCATATGCAGGTCCTGTAGCCAGTTTCCTGGGTTGTTCCCCGTATCAGTTTGCCATACGCTCAGCCAATATCGGCTTCGCCGGCCCCGCAGTCATCAGGGAAACCACGGGGCTGGACATTCCTCCGGATTACCACAACGCCTTTATGGCTCTGTCCAGAGGTCATATCCAGGGAATATGGGACCGCCGTGAAATCAGAAACAATCTGCATCATGCATTGATGACCATGGGCGGCGAGTTCCTTTATTATCGATAAAAATACTGCAGTTAAAGAAGGAGTCAGCCTTGATCGATACCATGGCTCTGTTGAACGAGATAAAAAAAACACCCTACAAGGAGATCACGGTCAGCGCCCCTCATTCAGGGCGTATTGAATTCGCGGTGAAGGATACCGGGATCAAAGTGAACGGGGTTTCAGGCACATGGAATGAACGCCCGGGAACATTGCTTGCCCGCCTGGTCCGGGAAGGCAATGCCAAACCTGTCCATGCTCCGGAAAAAGGAGAGGTCTTGCATTTCTTTGATATCGAGGACGGGCAGTTTGTCCAGGCCGGCACACCCTTATTAAACATAAGACACTTCCTGACCAAGCAGGAAGTAATGGATATTATCCTGAAAAAGGCTCTGAACTTGTTTAAGGCCCCTGAAAAGGGCCGGTACTATTTCGTTTCAGATATTGACATCAAGATCAAGACTCAGGGCCTGCGTTCAGTAAACATCAAGGATGGAGACGAAGTATTGATTCTTTCCAGAATGAAACGCGAAACCATCATCCATTATGAAGGCCCGGACGGAATCATTTACACAACATATTTCGATTCAAATGAAAGCGTTGACATGGATGCCCCCCTGTTCGGTGTCTGTCCCGAGGATCAGGTGAACAACATCAAGACCGTTATTGACAAAATTCAGAGCGGATGGGAAGAACAGGAATAATAATTTATCTTTCAGGAGAACGATATGGGCGAAATAATTCAAATCAGGGTTATGGCCAAGACCTATGACCCTGAAGAAGCAAAGAACCGTTGGATTGATCTTGTCTCTCTGGCATTTGATACGGAAATGCTGCCGTCGAAAACAGGAGAAGATTTTCATATTCAGCTCGTGGACGCCCTCAATGACAGGTTAAGGCTCGGCAAACTGTCTGCGGCCATGAGTTCAAAATTGAAAGAGGACATCCACGCCGCGCTGGAACAGAAAAACGCTCTTCTCGAAGCCCTGAGCGACTGGAACCCGAGAGCTGCGGACAAGGCCGCCTATGCTCTGGAAGACATCCTGGACGAGATGCAGCAGAAAATCGCCCGCTGAGGCTGGACATAATCTGGGAAAAAACAAAGTTTTAGGAGGAAGCATGGCTGGTTCACTTAACAAAGTTCTTTTGGTGGGCAGGCTGGGCCAGGACCCCAAACTGGCCTATTCGGCAAATGGAGTTCCAGTGGCCAACATGAGCATGGCCACGGATGAATCCTACAACGACAGAGACGGCAACAGGGTGGAGCGCACGGAATGGCATCGGGTGGTAGTCTTCGGGAAACAGGCCGAATTCTGCTCCAACTATCTGAGCAAGGGCAGGCTTATTCTCGTGGAAGGCAGCCTGCAGACAGACAAATGGCAGGATCAGCAGGGTCAGGACAGATATACGACCAAAATCAAGGCGATCAGAGTCCAGGCTCTGGACCCCAAAGGCCAGGGTCAGGGCGGCGAATCTTATGTGCAGGCTCCTGAAGAAAACAAGACCCGTGATAATGAAAAAACGGGTCCTGCCTTTCCTTCCGAAGCCAGCGGCATGGATGACGCGCCTTTCTAAGCAATGTTTTTGCTCTGCCCGGCTTTTAAGCTGAGTTCAGGAAAATCAGTCAAAGCAGGAACCTGGTCTGCATCTGAATATATCCGGTTGCGCCCGGAGTTTTTGGCCCGGTAAAGAAGAGTGTCCGCACGGGAAAGCACATTATCTACGCTGTCTTGAGCTGTAAGCTCTGATACTCCGAAGGACATGGTTACATTTATGCCTGCAATGGGAGTTCCGGCAACGGCCTTTGCGCATCTCCGGGCCAGATCTTTTCCATTATACACTGATATTTCCTGGGCAACAATCAGAAATTCTTCACCTCCCCAACGGGCAACAAGATCAGTATCTCGAACAGCATTGAGCAGTATTTTGGAAATTCCTTCCAGAACGGCGTCTCCTGCTGCATGCCCGAACCTGTCGTTGACCTGCTTGAAGTAATCCACATCAGCCAAAATGACCGAGACCTTGCGGTCATAGCGTGCAACTGCGGAGGCCTGCTCGGACAGGAATTTTTCAGCAGCGCGCCTGTTGGCCAGCCCGGTGAGCATATCCGTATTCACCAGTTGCTGTAGAACATCGGCGCGGATCAGGGCGTCCTTGAGCTTGTCCCTGAGCGTGGTCGCGGCACCTGTAAGACCCAGCAGAAGCACCAGAAAAAGATGGATGCGCACAAGATAGATCATGGTTTCTCCAGAGGCCAGGCCGGCTCGCATATCCACCCACACACCGGTAGCGGCGATTAATACTGAGAGCGTAATAATCGTAAGTCCGGCCGCAATGCCCTTGTTGTGGTCAAACATGACAAAACCAACGACAATTAGAATTCCGATCGCCCAATAATGTCCTGCAGCCAGCATGATCAGCTGCTCGTCTATTGTTCCGGCAAAATGAAAATGCCAGACAAGACGGCCCAGAATAATTGTTGTGATAATGGAGAGGATAAAGATTTCAAGCTTGCGTATGGGGATGGTTCCCAGCCACACCAGGGGGAAAACAAGGGCCAGAACCAGAGCGAATAAAGGATAAAGCACCTGAATGAAAACATCGCCTGGATCACGGATGACCCAGCTCAGAATGAAGATCAAAATGCCGCAGACCAGGGCGATCAGATAAGCCCGCCGTTTCCTGGCTTCGATATTCTCAGTCTCAGACCTGGCTCTTTTTATGGCGGTGTTCATTAGGTATGTGCTTCAAGACCGGAGTGTTACGTTCTTCTGAAAGTTCTTTTTCAGCTTCAGATTCTGTGCGGCAATCAACAGGATAAAGATTTAAACATGCGCGCTGATCCTGCTGTAATTCAACAAAAAAAGTCTTGTTAACAGTTTAATTTCTTCTTCGATTAATCTTAACCAGCCTTCAAACAAAAGTTGTACCATTATTGCAAGGTGCGCATACACCTATATGTTGACATTTCTTCTTTGTCTATACTCTGGTATTAACTTTTAAAAGTTAATCAAAATTTTTTTGCATTCGCAATTGAAGCCAGCTTATTCAAGCATGCCGTGCTTATGCAGCTTGCGGTACAGGGTGCGCCGGGAAATGCCCAGTCTTCTGGCTGCTTCGGTCTTGTTTCCATATGCAGCCCGCAGAGCCTGGGCCAGATTTTCTTTGTCCAATTTTCCCGGGCCTTTTTGCGGGTGATTTGAAACCTGGTTATCAAGCAGTTCTTC
>SLDX01000084.1 GCA_007125075.1 Desulfonatronospira sp. | reverse complement strand
GGTTCTTGTTTCTTATCTGTCCTCTGTCCTCTGTCCTCTGTCAGCTGTCCTCTAGTAATGGCGCGCCTGGGAGGACTCGAACCCCCGGCCAAGAGCTTAGAAGGCTCCTGCTCTGTCCGTCTGAGCTACAGGCGCGCAAGCACTCTTTCTTAATCAGCTGGAATAAAAATGTAAAGTATGAAATTCACCGCGGACTGGGACATTCAGGACAAATGATGTGCCTGCGCACCCGGTCGAAAGCCTCTTTGGACTCAGGGCTCTGGATGTCTTCCAATTCATCGCGTTCAACAACCATGAGCGCGTCGCAGGGACACATGGGAGCACAAGCCGGCCCGAGATTGTTCCGGTTGATGCACAGATCGCATTTAGTTACCGGTTCTTTGGTGCCGGTACAGATCATGGCCACATAAGGACAGGCCAGAAGACAATTTTTTGTATCGCATTCCCTGCATTTGCCTGGCTGCAGAAGGACGGCACCTGACTCCTCGTCGCGGGATAAAGCGCCACGGGAACAGACCTTCATGCATTTGGGATTTTCGCAGTGCTGGCAATAAAGAGGCACCCACCAGCCGTCCGCTGTCCTGGTCATGATTATCCTCGGGTGCCTGTAGATGAATTTGCACACTGATTCACAGGTTCCGCAGCCAATGCATTTGCTGTAATCCAGATATAAAGTCTTCATGTTTTATCGCAAATCCTCTCTGCGGATTACTTCTTCCTTAAATTCATCCAGACGGTCCTGGGCTTTCAGGTTAAGCCACTCATCAAGTGATTTGGCAGCTTTAAGACCGCTGAAGACGGCCTTTCCGATCCGGCTTGGGCCTATGAGCACGTCTCCGGCCACGAATACGGAATCAATACTGGTCATCTGCAGCCATTTGACTTCTCCCCTGCGTACATTTTCCAGGCCCAGATCATGGGCGAAAGGGGGCGTGCCTGTTTCTCCGATGGCGGCAACAACGATATCCACGTCCAGCACGTAACTTTCATCCGGTTGAAGGGCAGGTCTGCCGCCGCTTCCTGATCCCGCGATCCCGCACGGGGCAAGCCTTAAGCCTTCAACCCGGTCCCTGCCCAGGATTTCAAGAGGTCCGCACTGCTCGATGCACTGCGTTCCCTTTTTTTCAAGAAGCTCGAATTCGAGCGTGCCGCAGGGAGCTTCAGCACGTGTTCTGCGGTAAATAAGATAAACCTTTTCCGCGCCTTCGGACATGGCGGCGTGGACGGCATCAACCGCGGTAAATCCGGCTCCTATCACGGCAACCTTCCTGCCCTTGATTTCAGGTACTTCCACCTGTGCAATGTCATAACTTGCCGCGCGGACAGGAAACAGAAACTCAAGACCGGAATAGACGCCTCGAAGGTTGCTTCCAGGTATATTTATCCGTCTTGGCTTCCATGTTCCGGTACAGATGAGCACCGCATCATTGTCCTGCACCCGGCCGCCCAGACTTTTATAGGTAAAGGCCAGTTGGTCACCGGTTTCCTGATACATGGGCTCAGAGCCGCAGATCTTGGTTCGCAGCCTGAACTGAACTCCAAATTCATTCTGAAGCTTCTCCACGCCCCTGGAGATGTTTTCCGGTTGAATGCGGTGTCCGGGGATTCCGAAAACCATAAGCCCGCCGGCTTTGGGCAGTTTGTCGTAGACTTCGACCTGATAGCCGGCGCAGGCCAGGTATCCGGTGGCAGCCAGCCCAGATGGCCCGGCGCCGACTATGGCTACCTTGCGCCCGTTTTTGGGGGGCGGTCCTGAGCAGAGGAATGTAAAATCCATATTTTAAAATTTATCAGTAATTTTTCTCTTGTACTGTTTCAATATGCCGACAATTTTTAACATCAAATAAATATAATCAGGTTTTATCTTTATGCAATCTATTTATTTTTAGAACAAGCTTTTAACAAGGTCCTTCGTCTCAAATATGCGGATTACGGTTTAAAGCCTGAAGCCTAATCCGTAAGCAGGTTCCGGGATTTGGCGCACGTCCGTAAAAACTCGCTCCAATACAGACTAAATCAAAATCTTGTTCATGTATGGATCAGCATTCTGCTGGAGAGTCTGATTTTATTATGAACTTTTTCATTTGGTTAAAGGATTTTGATTAAGTCTGTATAAGTCGCTCAGACAGTTTACGACCGTTCGGCCAAACCCCGGAACCTGCATGGCTGATCAGGCTGCAAAAACTGAGTTCACGGATCAGGCTAAAACAGAAAGCCATATCCAAATCGCCGTTCCTGGATTTTGTCAAAAGGGTTTAAAGCTTGCTCATCGGCACCAATTTTTAAACCAGCCAGTTAAAATATATGCATGGAAAGCGTAACATCTGTGAGAAGCTGTGCCGGAACAAAATCCCGGTTCATAGTGCAGTAAGGTCCGGGGGTTCGGCAAACCAGGCGCAAACTGTTTGAATGACTTAGAAAGCGTTGATCAAAATCATTGAAAAGCACGTTCCTGCTTTAACCGGATACCAGCCAGACCGGAAAAAATACCAATGCCGGTATACTCAAGATTTTGATTTACGCTTTCCAGGAATGAGTTTTTACGCCTGGTTTGAGGAATTTCCCGGACCACAATCAATACTCTCCAGCAAAATTTTTTCCTTAGATCAGTTATTCCAGGGAAATCAGGAATCCACATAAGATCTGGATCCCTAAAATGTAAAGAGCCCCCGCCGAATCGGCGGGGGCTCTTTAAGCTAACCATCCTGTCTGATTATTTCAAAGACTATTCACGAAAACCCGCGCGCCCGATCTGTCTTGCGTAGGCCAGAGCCACCGTACGGTAGACCAGGTGAGCCAGCTTGGACCATGGCAGGTAGGCGAAGAGCATGAAGACAGTAACCAGGTGCAGATAATAAATTGTGTACGCCAGTGAAGCTGCGTCAGCCAGCCTGAAGATCTGGGCCAGAAAGCCGGTGACGACCACAACCCAGATCACGCCGAGAAGATACCAGTCAAAGTAGGAATTGACCGTCATTTTGGGGTCCTGGTTCAGCCTGGACCTGGTCATGTACACCAGACCGACGATCAGGGCGATGCCGCCCAGGTTGGCCAGAATCTTGACCGGATTCCACAAGGCCAGAGGCGTGGTGAAGCCTACATCGAAGAGCTTGTCTCCCCAGTAGGCGGCGGCAATAATGCCGGTGACTACTGCCAGGGCGATAAAGCCGTAAAATACGAACAGGTGTCCGGGATAGCGGTCCTGGTTTGTTTCGCAGTCCTTGAACTTGACGTGGGTCAGTACCTGGTCCTTGATCACTCCACCCAGAGAACTTAATAAGCTGGGCGAGTTTTCACCGGGTACAAATCCTGCCTCCCTGAAGGATGAGAGCATCCTCCCCACTGAATAGATGAAGGTAAAGATCACAAAGATGGTCACCAGGATGAAAATGGGGTCAATGGCCGCCAGAGTAGGAAACACCTTTGCGAAAATTATTTCTCCTTCAGGAATGGTCAGACCGGTGGTTGCCGCCCAGACGATGAGAAACAGGATCGCCGGTATGATGAACAGTATGGGCAGATATCTGGCCGAACTCATCCATTTGCCGAGAACAGCAGGACGGGCCAGTGACGTGTAGGCGGTGTTGCGCAGAGCAGCCAGCAAGTCAGCAGGCTTGGCCCCTCTGGGACAATAATCTGAGCACTCACCGCAGTTGTGGCAGAGCCAGATATCGATATCGTTGACCAGCTTGTCCTTCATGCCCCATTGGGCCCAGACCATCTCCTTTCTGGGAAAAGGGCTTTCTTCAGGAGACAGGGGACAGATTACGCTGCAGGTGGCGCACTGGTAGCATTTTTTCAGTGACTCTCCTCCGGCTGCCTGCATTTCACGGATGAATTTCACATCTGGATCGATTCTTGTAGCCATCAATAAACCTCCTAGAAACCCTTGTATGGATTAGGTCCGAAACCCTCTACTTCTTCGATGAAATCATCGATTATCTTGGGAATTTGGTCGTATTGGTCTATAGCGACCTGCTTCTGCTGAACCCTTTCAGCTTCGACCTGCAATCTCTCCAGGGTCTCGCCGATATTGTCCATGCGCTTGTTGCAGAGTTCGCTGCCTTTCATGAAGTGGCACTGGTAATCGTCCCCGTACACGCACCCAAGAAGCAGGACGCCGTCCATGCCCTTGCTCATTGATTCAGCGATCCACTGTGTGTTGACCGAACCCAGACAACGTATGCCGATGAACCGCACCGATGCCGACCATTTGTGCTTGCGCATGGCGGCCATGTCCAGGGCAGGATATGCGTCGTTTTCGCAGACCAGAACCAGGAACCTGTAACCGCCTTCTTCCTCGTCATCGGGAACCTGGATCGCGGCGATCATTTCGTTGAGCATGGATACGCTGTAATTGTCAAAAGAAATGACCCGTTCCGGGCACGCGCCCATACAGGTGCCGCAGCGGCGGCATCTTGGGGTATTCGGCTCTGGAGTTCCCTTTTCGTCGTCATCAAGAGCTCCGAACGGGCACTCTTCTGTGCAGCGTTTACACTGGGTGCAGCGGACCATGTTGAACTTGGGATAGGTCGGGTCGAGCGAGCGGGGATGAACAGACAGACCGCGGTTGACCGATTCCAGACACTGAATTGATTTAAGGGCCGCACCCGCGGCATCATCCTTGGCCGTACTCATTGACATGGGCTGTCTTACGCAGCCTGCAGCATAAATGCCGGTGCGCCTGGTTTCATAAGGAAAGCAGATGTAGTTTGAATCGGCAAAACCGTTGAACAGATCCAGATCAGGCAGCTGCTCGCCCTGACGGTAGCCAAGCTTGAGGACCGCTTCGTCGCTGATTGTGGACACCATTCCTGTAGCCAGCACAACGAGATCCACAGCCACTTCCAGATCTTCACCCAGAAGTGTGTCCTTGACTTTGACGATTGTCTGTCCGTCAGGATCTTCACTTACTTCCTGAATCTCGGATTTGGTCAGAAAGATGCCCGGATCGTCCTGCACTTCACGGTAATAGTTTTCATAAACGCCTGGTGTGCGCATATCAATGTAAAAGATAAAGGCTTTCGCGTCATCGTCCTTTTCCCTGATGTATTTGGCCTGCTTGAGAGAAACCATGCAGCATACGGCAGAACAGTAAGGCAGGTGCTCCGGATCTCTCTGGCCGGCACACTGGATGAAAGCCGCGCTTTTGACGGGCATTCCATCTGATGGCCTTACCAGCTTGCCCTCTTTGGCCATGGTTTCCAGTTCTATGTTGGTGACCACGTTTTTAATTTTGCCGTAGCCCAGATGGCCCAGCTTGTTGGCATCGTATGGCTTCCAGCCGGTGGCCAGGACTATTGAACCTATGTTCAGCTCCTGTTCTTCGCCGCCTGAGTTGACAGTCACGATGTATCTTCCGGGAGCGCCCTTGATCAGCTGCACCTCGGACTTGGTCATGACCTTTATCTTGTCGTTGCTCTCAACTTTGCGGATAAGCTCTCCAATATCCGGGTTTTCAGCCTGAGTGTAAGGATGTTTGGTCGGAGTCTGCCTGTACATTTTGGCCGCAAAGCCGCCCAGCTTGTCCTCCTTTTCCACCAGGACCACGTCGTATCCTGTTTCAGCGTTGTCCAGGGCCGCTTTAAGGCCTGTTAAACCACCGCCCATTACCAGGACATTCATTACGGCATCCAGAGGCTCTTTTTCCGGATATTCGGATTTCTCCAGCCGGGCGATTCCCATGCGGATATAGTCGCGGACCATCATGGTCAGGGGATCGGCCAGTTCTTCGTCTTCAGGTTCGGGCAGGCCTGGATCTCTGAAAGACCAAACAGCGTGCTCGCGGATATTGACCCTTTCAGTCAGTACATCAGGACCGAAATCAAAGACATCCCACATTACCCTTGGTGAGCAGGCCGCGATGCAGACACGGTTGATGCCTTCTCCGTCGATATCCTTCTTGATTTCCTCAACTCCCTGCTTGCTGCACAGAAAGGGAAGCTGCTTCATTACCGCTGGAGAACATTCTTCATTGATGTACTCCGTAACCTTTTCCATGTTCAGCTTTTCCCCGATTTCACAATCGGTGCAGATATATACACCTGTCTTTTTGTCAGCCATCGTGACTTACCTCCTCACCGTTTTTATAGCATTCAGGGCCGCTCCAGTGGCGGTCTCGGCCGAGGTCATGACGTCCAGAGGCATTTTCGCGCAACCCGCGGCAAAGATCCCCTTTTCCTCTCCGCCGATTATAAACCCTGACTCGTCCAAAGGAACGTCCACAGCCAGGCCATCTATGGAAATGGAGGGCTGCATGCCGGTCGCCAGAACCACCATGTCGAAGAGTTCTTCCTTTTTTACCCCGCCGTAGATGTCCTCGGCAGTAACCATAAGATCTCCTGATGAAGCATCTTCAGTTATCCTGGCCACTTTGCCCTTGACCATGAGCACCTTGTCATCCTCTTCGATCTTTTTTAGAAAGTTTTCATAGCGTCCCGGAGCCCGCAGATCAATATAGTAGATGACCATTTCCGAATCAGGATACTGCTCGCGCAGGTATGTACAGTGTTTCAGGGAGGCCATGCAGCAGATGTAGGAGCAGTAATCCAGATGGTTCTGGTCCCTTGAACCCGCGCACTGGACAAAGGCAATGCGCTTGGGCTCCTTTCCGTCGGAAGGTCTTAATATTTTGCCATCGGTAGGACCGGAAGGAGCGGCCAGGCGTTCGAACTGCATATTGGTGACCACGTTGGGCAGCTGCCCTGCTCCCAGGTTGACCAGCTTGCTCACGTCGTAGGGTTTCCATCCAGTGGCTACTATGATTGAACCCGCGTTCAGGGTGAATTCGCGCTCTTTTTCCTCAAGGTCGATGGCGCTGTAATCACAGGCTTCGACGCATTTGGCGCAGGCCGCGCCCTCGCAGATCTGCTCGTCAATGACGTAGCGCATGGGAAAGCACATGGGGTTGGGCCGGTATATGGCCTTGGATTTGCCGGTGCCGAAGTCGTATTCGCTGTCGCGTTCAACCGGACAGACCTCTACGCATTTGTCGCAGCCGGTGCAGGCGCTGGTTACAAATCTCGGACTGATTTTTATCTTGGCCTGGTAATCTCCCGGACCTCCGGTTACCTGAGTCACCCTGGCCATGGTAAAGAATTTTACCTTCGGGTTTTTCTTGATCCGCTGAAAATTTATTTCCAGTCCGCAGCTGGGGGGACACAATTTGGGAAAATAATGTTTCAGCTGAGAAACACGCCCTCCGAGATAGGGCTCCTGCTCCACAATGAACACCTCGTGTCCGACTTCCGCGGCTTCAAGAGCGGCTGTAATTCCGCTGAATCCGCCGCCGATGACTAGAATACTGTTATTGGACATTCTAAATCCTCCAT
>SLDX01000092.1 GCA_007125075.1 Desulfonatronospira sp. | reverse complement strand
GATCCCATTCATTTTCTTCCAATGCCGGATCTTCTTCATACTCCTCTATTTCAGGCTGATCATATGGTTCACGGGGATCATTTTTCTCGCGCGGTTCCATCTGCTCATTATGCTGCATATTATTCTCTGGATCATGAGGCTCCCAGGGTTCCCTGAACTCTTCATCATTCTCAGGATGTACAGGGTCTCTAGGATCGATGGATTCTTCCGGATGAGGATCCCCAGGCACTCGCGGCTCCCATGGTTCATGGTATTCTTCGCCAGGCGGCGGCTGATGCTCAGCTTTGACCATGGCCGCTGTGCCCATCACCAGAAAAAAGGCCAGGGCCATAAATAAAAATTTAATGCTAATTTTTACTAACATCTAACCTCCTTAGGTTTTTGTTAAATTGTTGTTTTATCTGCATGTAATCTTAAAAATAAGCAACTCGCATGCTAAATTGGAAATAAAAACCGTTAGATTGTTTTATTGGTCAATAAATCCAGTAAAAAATGAGGATCTCCAGTACTGGAGATCCTCAAAAGCAGGAGGGGCATATATAATAACGAAGGGCAATGAAGCTGAAAAGCCTTATCCTGACGGCCAGGAGGCATTAACCAAAGTCTTTGGGGGCATAAAGACACTTAAAGACATTCTTCAAAACCCTTCGGGACTCCTGCGTTTTACACTTGTGTTTCCTCAACTTCGTCATCAATGATGTTAGAGCAGCGGCCCTCCAACTAAATCAGGGAGGGCCTCTTGTGCTGCTGAATCATGTCCCTCAGACAAGCTGCGCACCTCTATTGAGTGCCAGGCTCAGCGGGCGCTCTGGGCTGACCCTCAGGACGTGGTCCAGGTTCATGGGGCTCGAGCTCATCATAATCATCGTGTTCAGGCATTTCTTCAGGATCCCATTCTTCTCTGGGATCTTCCACGTCTTCTTCAGGATCACGCGGTTCCCTTGGCTCATCCGGAGCTTCAGGGTCCGGCCATTCTTCCAGATCGTTCGGAGCCCTCGGGTCTCCTGGATGACGGGGTTCGTCGAGATTGCGACGGTCATTAGCTTCCGGATTAGGATCACCTGGATGGCGTGGATCTCCTGGTATAGCCGGATCAGGGTCGGCTTCATCCGGTGACGGCCATTCATGAGGTTCATGCCCATTATCCGGAACTTCAGGGTCCGGCCATTCTTCCAGATCGTTTGGAGCCCTCGGGTCTCCTGGATGACGGGGTTCGTCGAAATTGCGACGGTCGTAATCGTCTGTTTCAGGTTGTTCAGCAGGGCCTTGACCGGCAGCGTGTACTTTTACGCCCATGCCCAGCACAAGGACAAAAGCCAAAGCCAAAAATAAAAATTTTACACCAATTTTTGGAAACATCTTAACCCTCCTTGCTGTTTGACATCTCGCTGTTTATCAGCGGATATTGATTTATGAGCAAACTGCGTGCCAAACTATGCCGTTTCCTTCCCAAAAGAGGAATTGTTCGATCAACATAATACAGATAAGTTATGCATGTGAATTCTGAAAAGCAGATGGATTGTGTGTCGGGATCAAGCAAAGATCAATGCTTTTTCCTGGACATTCAAGATCTCGTGCATGTGCGGCACATTATGTGACAAGATGTTTACATTGCTATTCAAATTCTATTATTTTTTAAGAGGTACAAATATAAGACAGTCTGTCAATGAACTTTATCAATATATTAATTCTGAGAAGATGTTTTTACGAAGCAAGCTGAACATCTTGACGGCGGGATCCCAAAGCATGCGTTTTGAAACATTTTAAAAGTGAGATCCAGAATGTACATAACCGCATTGACCCATCGGGACGAACTTTTTGAGCTAACGCTTCGCTGGATGAACGATGACTTCAAGCCTGAAGACGGAAACACCGCGACAAGGATATTTCTGTATGAAAGCGCAATTTCATCGATCGTTGTGAATCGGATGAGTGAATTTCTAGGTATGCTTTTTAAAACGTCCCTGCAGACAGAAAGAATACGTCAGAAACAAACATTGCGGGAAGGCATAATCCATTATCTGCCGCATAAAAGTAGCCGGAATATGTGTCTGGTTGAAAATTACCGGAAAAACCCAGAATTCTATTTTCCCAGGCTGCCCATAGACGCGATATTGATGACCACACCAGATCAGAAATTGGTAGCTTCCTGCAGAATCAAGCAGCTCAGCCGCATAGCGGAGAAAGTGTCATTTCGAGTTGTTGACGCACTTTTTCAGGAAATAAAGGCTGAAGCCAAACGTATAGCCGGATACAGGGCTGCGGAAGCTGATGTGTCAATTGCTGAACTGGAAAGTTCGACGGAAACCATGCGCAGGGATTTTTTCGAGGCGGAAGCGAACGTGTCTCTCGAGTTTAAAAAAAAGGGAGTGAAAATTGACCGCCAATCAATGATTCTCAATGATCTGATCGGATTTAAGATCATTGCAGAACCGGAAATGATCGACCTCATTCCGGTAATGCTGGAGAAGGAATCAGGATTTGCGCTGGCGGAAATAGAGCATCATACCGGTGATTACAGGGCGGTAAACCTTCTTGTGGATATGGAACTGCCTGAGCCTGAAGAATTGATTTCCCGTCTGGCGGGATCTGACTGGTCTATTGCCCTTAAGCGTGGATTGGACCCCGATGGAGTGCGCTCGAAGGCTGGAGAATATGTGGAACAGGGAGAAAGGTGGGTCCGGGTGGAGATAATTCTGACCACTTATGATGAGCTCATGGAGTCAGAATTCGGGCGTTCAATTCATGAACTCAGAGTTTTACGTCTCAGACAGCGGCAGACTTACAGCGGGCCTCTGGCACAGAACGCAGCTTATATAGTTGAATATCTGCTCGCGCTGGCTTCATCGCCCACTGTTGTTCTTCAAGAACTACCGGTAAAAATGTACGGCAGATATCTCCCGGAAACAATTGCCACTTCCAAATGGGCTCTATACGGATTTGAGGTGGACAGCGCCATTGTTAATGCCTTTTGTCCCAAACTGCTTTGTCCGTAAGGTAAATCCTGAAAAATTTTTCCGGATCAAGCGCTCTTTTTCTTTTACAGCCTGCCCGGACTTGTCCAGAGCCTGCACCGGACTTGATCCGGGGAATCAGAGACAGGATATGATCTAATCTGCAGATAAAACATCAAAGCCAAAGCAATCAAGTCCTGCGTTCGGTTTTTCTGCGCAGCAGATCTGAGATCTTCGAAGACAGCCCCAGCTTGGGAAGTATTTTTTCCAGGTCTGCTCTGCTGCCGTACCCGCCCAGGAAACCATTTACCCGGGCTGAGGATGTGGAAGCCACGAAAGAATCAAAATCCGGATAAAAAAAGCTGAACTCTTTTTTCACCTCAAGGTGGCGCTGCAGATAGAATTTCTGATGATAATCTTCGGCCGGATAGAAGCCGGAATAGGGTTCTATTTCGGTTTCCACTCTGCCTGAAAGGTTGTTCATGCTTTTTGATATCTGATCTTCCTGTTCTTTAGAATGATAAAAAACAGCATTCATATATTGTCTGGAAGGTCGCTGATGGGAAAAATCATGTTCCTGCCAGATGATCCTTAACAGTCTTTCAAAGGGCAAGACTCTAGGATCAAAGCGTACCTGGATGCTTTCCATGTGATCGCCGATTTTGACATAAGTGGGATTGCTGCTTGTTCCTCCAGCGTAACCCACAATTGTCTCATATACGCCTTCAAGAATGCCGTACCTGGCATCAGGTCCCCAGAATCAGCCCAGGGCAAAAGTGGCTGTTTCAAGATGTTCGGGCTTGTTTAAATCTATGGGAGGAATATTGATCTGCGGCTTATTGAGCATTTCTTCTCCTTGGTTGAGCTGTCCAGTCCAGCCTATTTGCAGCCGGATGAATAACATTAATAATTATTAACAATTATTGTTGAATATGCAAGTATTGAAGATGCCCTGGAATATGCGCCAGCAAAAAATCACAGAGCACGATTAGATGTTTTCAGGGAAACGGGGAGTAGGTCCTATGGCTTCATGCTCCGCTTCCTGCCCGTAGGCATCCAGGCCGGCTTCCGGCTCGTAATACCCGAGCCTATGGGTCGGCTTCCTGCTCGTAGAGCATACAGCTCGGAGAGAGGCTGACTCCTTTCACGCGCCCTGCCATGCGCTTCGCGTGCCGGATCATGTTCCGGAAACTGCCAGGGCGCAAGACTCTTGTTTAACGGATTCTGGCTGGATAAAGGTAAGCAGTAAGCAGATATCCTTGCCTGTTCTTTCCGGATTGGCCCTGATCCAATCCAGGATGGCCTGCTGCAGGGTCTCAATATATTCAATATTGCGAGTGCTGAGCCTGTAGAGTTCTTCCGGGTCGATTTGATGATAAAAATGCACCTTGCGGTTCCCCGGCCGGGTTCTTCAACCCGGTCGGGGCGCTCACAACGGGACCCTCATTCAAGAAGGCTTTTTCAGCCTAGCTAAAATTGAGAGAGTCGTCAAATAGACTTTAAAATTTTTTCAAATTAATTCGCTGGCTGAAAAACTCAGCCTGCGATCCAGATAAGTGTATCTTTCGAGAGTCTTGGCATTACGCACGGCAATGGCCAGAGCTTTTTTGGTGCCTATGAGCACCACCAGATTTTTCCCCCGGGTGATGCCTGTATAGATGAGATTTTTCTGGAGCATGATATAGTGCTGAGTAAGCAATGGAATGACAACGGCAGGGTAGTCTGAACCCTGGGATTTATGTATGCTCACCGCGTAAGCCAGGACAAGGTCGTCTAAGTCAGAGTAATCATACACCACCTGGCGCTCATCAAAACGGACCCTGATTTCCTGTTGCTCAAGATCCAGAAACATGATCACTCCGATGTCTCCATTGAAGATTTCCTTATCGTAGTTGTTTCTGATCTGCATTACCTTGTCTCCCTGCCTGAAGGCCTTTCCGCCCCGGATGATTTCCCTGCCTTGTGGATTCAGACAAGTCTGCAGCTCGGCATTCAGATTATTTACTCCAACTAATCCTCTGTTCATGGGTGAAATCACCTGGACATGGTCAACCGGATGAAGACTAAAGCGTTGGGGTATCCGCTCCGTGACGATGTGTTTGATCTTCTCCAGAACTTTTTGGGGATCTTCCTCCTGCACGAAAAAGAAATCGTCCAGTTTGTCCTGCCTGGGCCTTATTCGAGGAAACTCACCCTGATTAATCAAATGAGCATTGACTATGATAGAGCTTTCTCTGGCCTGCCTGAAAATCTCGTTCAACTCCACCACAGGAACAGACCCGGAATTTATTATGTCCTTCAAGACATTGCCCGGACCAACAGAGGGCAGCTGATTGACGTCTCCGACCATGACCAGGGTTGTATAGAGACTGACGGCCTTCAACAGGTGGTGCATAAGAACTGTGTCCACCATGCTCATCTCATCTACAATCAGAAGATCGCAATTCAGAGGGTGTTCTTCGTTTTTTTTGAATCCGCCTTTCTGGAAATCAAATTCGAGCAGTCGGTGAATGGTTTTGGCCTTATAACCTGTGGATTCCTGCATTCTTTTGGCTGCTCTTCCGGTAGGGGCGGTCAGGATTATTTTTGCTTTCAGCCGGGAGATGATTTTTATAATGGCGTTTAAAAGAAAACTCTTGCCTGTACCGGGGCCGCCGGTGATTACCAGTACTTTGTCCTTCAGAGCGGTCTCGACCGCTTCAGCCTGTTTTGCGGCCAGGCTGAGTGAGAAGGTGTTCTGAACCCATTCCAGTGCCCTGGCGGTATCCACAGACCGGATTGATTTGGGGGAGCTTATCAGTTTCTTGAGCTTCCTGGCAATGCTTTTTTCAGAATAATGAAACTTGGCCAGGTAGACCGCATCCTGCTCATGCCCGGGAAGATTTTCGACCACAATGTGCTGCAAAGCCTTAAGAGACTCGATCTCCCCGGCAACCAGAGATTCATCGACTTTTAATATCTCAGCGGCTTTTTGAACAAGGTCTTGTCCTGGATAATAGACATGTCCCTCGTCAGAAAGCTGGTGCAGGACGTATATGATTCCGGCTTGAATCCTGAAACCTGACTCTGGGGAAAAACCCAGCTTCTGGGCTATTTTGTCGGCGGTAATAAATCCTATGCCAAAGATATCGGTGGCCAGGCGGTAGGGATTCTCCTGAACTGTCTGAATCGAATGCTTTCCGTAGGTCTTGAAGATTTTCCCGGCGTAGGTTGAGGATACCCCATGGCCCTGCAGAAAAATCATTACCTCCCGGATCTCTTTCTGCTCTTCCCAGGCTTTTTTAATTTTATCTATGCGCTTTTGGCCAATGCCACCCACCTCAATCAACCTGTCGGCTTCTTTGTCAATGACATCCAGGGTCTGGTCGCCGTACCGGGAGACAATACATTTGGCCATTACCGGGCCGATGCCTTTGATTAAGCCTGAGCCAAGATATCTCTGAATGCCTGCAGATGTGGCCGGAACGGAGCATTCACAGAAAACCGCCTTGAACTGCTCGCCAAACTTCGGGTGCTCGGTCCATTCACCTTTCATTTTAAGAACCTGGCCGGCCAGTGGAGAGGTAATGTTTCCGACTACAGTAACCAGGTTCCTGCGCCCACGGACTTTGACCCTGGCTACTGTGTAGCCGTTTTCCTCATTGGTGTAGGTTATCCGTTCTATCTGGCCCTGGAGGTATTCCAGGCGAGATGATTTGGTGTCGGACATGTCTGCTTGGATTTTGAATTATTGACGCATAAACAACTTGCATGTGATTGTTCACAATACATACAAAAAGCTGGAAATCAAGGAAAACTTGAAGATTCTGAATAATAATGGTTCATCCGGTTGAAGCGTACTCCCTCGAAAAGAAAAAGAATGTCTCACGCCCGGGCCGAAGCAGCCCTAGAGCCGCAGAGCAAGGCACGAGGAAGAGTAAGATAATATTCATATCCACCGAGTCGGTGTATATGAATAACCTGCTCCCCGCAGGGGCGAGATCCTTTTTCATTAATGCGCTTCGCAGAAATGAAAAAATGAATTTTCTCTTCTCCGTGAGCTCAGTGCCTCTACCGAGTCTTCGAGGGGGCGAGAAATAAATTATCTTACGCCTGTGTCAAAGCTGGTGAAACTCATGGGTTTTAAGCCTTTTTCCGACTACGTATACGCTTGAACCGGAAGAGCCATAATTATGACAGTTTTAGAGTACATAAAGGATCTTCCATGCTGAATATCATCAACATTAACAGGATGTGCGAATTTTGGAAGGGTGTCGAAAATAATAGAGCGGCCCTCCAAATCAGGGAGGGCCTTTTTTGCTGTTAATCCAGGATTCTCAGGTTTCCCGGTTATGTAATCCTATGGATTATCCGGATCAGCGCATACGCTGTTGACCTGGAGCACGGGG
>SLDX01000119.1 GCA_007125075.1 Desulfonatronospira sp. | reverse complement strand
GGCGGAAAACATTTTCCTGAGCACTGCATTTTTGTATATGCCCGGGACAGATACAGACAAATCAGGGAGTGTATAAAACAAAGAAATATCAGCAGGCTCGGCTTTGAACCGCAATGGATGAACTATGAGTTTCATTCAGCGCTGAGTGAAGAACTGGACATGGTTCCGCTTAAAGGCCTTGTGGAAAATATGCGCCTGATCAAGGACGGGATAGAGATCGAAAAGCTTAGAAGATCCTGCGCGTTGAATCATAAAGTGTTTGCCCTGATGGAGCAGAGATCCTGTCTGGGCATGTCCGAAATAGAAGTGGCCTGGGAAGCGGAAAAATTATTTCGCGAAAACGGCGCCCAGGAACTCAGTTTCGGCGTCATTGCCGCTTTTGGTCCAAACTCCGCCTTGCCGCACGCAACACCAGGCGGCACAGTTGTTCATGAGAATCAACCTCTTCTTCTGGATATGGGCTGCAGGCTGGATGATTACTGCTCGGATCAGTCCCGGACTTTCTGGATCGGATCAAAAGAACATGATTTTTTCATCCGGACAAAGGACCTGGTCCGCATTGCCCAGGACATGGCCATCGCCTGGATTGGTCCAGGCAAGTCCATAAAGGAGGCCTATAATATTGCGACCGGCTTTTTTGCTGAACATGGCGTGGAAAAACATTTCACCCATTCCCTGGGCCATGGAATAGGGCTGGAGACTCATGAGGCACCGAGTCTCGGCCCCAATGCTCAGGGTGAATTTCTTCCGGGCATGGTTATTACCGTGGAGCCTGGATTGTACTATCCTGGAACAGGCGGTGTGCGCTGGGAATACATGGTACTGATTACCGAAGAAGGATCTGAGGTGCTTTGAGCAGGGATAATGGATTTTCCAACAGAATTTATGTCCAGCTGGACCGAAAGGACATGGCGGTATTCAAGTTTTTTCTTGAGTCCTGGGATAATCTGGCCTATATGAGTGTTGTGGACAAGTATCGGGCTGTGGTCCAGCTGGTCTACGCACCTGATTCGTGTACAGATCTGGATGATTTTTTAGCAGCCACAGGCAGGGAAATTGACCTGAATGTAATCTACAGGGGGTTTGAACTGGAATGAAAAAGACTGTTTACTCATCCGTCCCGGATTCAAAGGTCAAGGATTTCAGCTTTTCCGGAGGATGGAGCATATTGATTCTGGCTGCAGCTTCTTTACTTTGCCTGGGCATGGGGGCCGGCGGTGCCTTTGGGCCGGTGGGCCAGGATGTCGACCGCTTATTCAGCGCCCGGATTGTTGACGAGTCCAATGAAAGCTTTGAAGTGCACAGGTTTACAGCGGATGGCTCAACCTTTTTACCGGCTTATGTGGGTGCGGCTCAGCTCAGTATAGACTTCGGAAAGATCAGAACCGCGCACTTCTATGTTCAGGATGAGCAGGTCCTGGTGCGGATGATCCTGGTTACAGATGAGGAGATGGAGGTTTATATACAGCCCGGAGTCAGATTCGTCGGGCAGACAGACTGGGGAAAGATTTCTCTTCGGGCCAAAGATATCAGGGAAATCAGCTTCAGATGAAGAACAACAGCTTAAAGACATCTGAGAAAAGCAGAGTATTGAGTCTTGAAGATGGCCGGGAAATATTTATCCAGGGCGAGCCTGCTGTCCGGATATATGTACTCTTATCCGGAAAAGCAGATCTTCTTCGGGGAAAAAGCAGTGTAATGCAGCTGGAAGAAGGAGCTGTCCTCGGAGCTGAATCAGCATTTATTCCGGATTCGACATACCTTTATACCGCAAGAGCAGCAGGAGATGTCAGGTTGGCCGGGTACACCTGCCAGGAATTTCTCGATCATGCCCTGGCCGGACCCAAACTCCTGCACAACGCTCTTTTCAGTCAGGGCCGGGAGCTGAGGGATTTATGGTCAAGGGCTGACGGCTTACATTCAGAGGGCAGCGAACTGTTCTTCCCGCAAGAGATCAGAGCTTGTTCGCCCGGGGAATGGGTAATCCGTGAGGGCGACAGAGACGATCTCATTTATCGCATAGTTTCGACTGACAAGGGCCTGGAAGTGGTCAAACAGGGACAGACTCTGGCCATTTTAAAGCAGACCGGCGATTTTTTCGGAGAGATGGCCGCGGTACTGGGCGAAAATCGTACAGCCGGAGTCAGATCAATAGGGGAATCAGTTCTCGAAGTTTATCCGGCAGACCGGCTGCACCAAATGCTTGGTGATTATCCCGGGATGTCTATGCGCATAATCAGGGATCTGGCCGCCCGTCTGGCCCTGACTTCGAATGAGCTGATCAGATCCAGCGGAAACACCTGAACAGCATCTAAATATTGATTTTCAATTCACACCGAAAAAATCCCGGCAGTTATCACCGCACTGTCTCCACAGATCACCCGCATCCATATCCATTATTTCAGCTGCCGCCAGAGCGGTAAACACCATGAAGGCTGGTTCGTTGCGCTTGCCGCGGTAAGGTTCTGGAGCAATAAAAGGACAATCCGTTTCCAGAAGCAGCCTTCCAGGGGGGATTTCAGCCAGCGCTTCCCGCAACAGGGCATTTTTGGGAAAAGTTATGCTTCCGGGAATAGAAATATGCCACCCCTGATCCAGAATTTCCCTGCCCAGCTCCAGACCCTGGCCGAAACAGTGCCAGAGGACCTTTTTGTTTTTAAACCCGGTCTGTTTGAGAATTTTTATGGTTTCAGCCTCTGCTTCCCTGGAATGGATGACCACAGGCAGTTCCATTTCTCTGGCCAGTTCGAGCTGGGCCTTAAAAGCATTTTTCTGCTTTTCTTCTGAACTGTGCCGGTAAAAAAAATCAAAGCCTGTTTCACCTATGGCTCTGATCCTTTGATCGTGCTTAACTGCCGCGGCCATATCCCCGCATGTTTCCGGGGTGAATCCGGATGCCTCATGGGGATGGACTCCCAGAATGTAAAATACTTCCGGAAAAGGCTTGAACAGATCCCTGCCCTTCAGGTAAGCGGACGGACCCAGAAAAACCTGCCCAAATGTGCTAACCCCGGATTTTTTAGCTCTATCCAGGACTTGTGGTATTTTCCCTTTAAAGGCGGGAAAATCCAGATGCACATGACTGTCTGCTCCGCCTGGAGGCATTCCCAGGTCCTGAGGAACCGGTCTGCTTTTTTTTCTGCCCAACTTACTTTTTCTCCCGGACTCCTTGTTCCCATTCGGATAATGGTATGGCTTCATCAATGAGCATGACCGGGATCTCCTCTCTTATGGGATAGACCACAGCACACCGGGGGCATTTAAGTCCCTCTTCCCGGTCCATGAGGCTTAGATCGCCTTTGCATTCGGGACAGGCCAGAATGTCCAGAAGTTCTTTGTTCAGACTCATGTTTTAACCTCCCTGGTATCTACGGAATAAAGATAACGGTCGACATATCTGCTCGGAAGATAAGCCCACAGTTTATATAATAGAAAAACCACGATCAAAGCAAAGATAAGCCTGGCCCATAGAATGCCCGAGAGATGCGCGCCGAGCAGAAGCATGAGCAGGGTGTCTTCTATCAGACTATGGGCAATGCCCATCAGGGTCAAAGAGAAAAAAACATCCTTAGGCGGAATTCTTCCGGTTCTGACTTCTCTGATAATGAGTGCTCCTCCGAATGCGAGACCCATGGTCAGTCCGACTATGGTAATTGACGAGGCCTTTTTCCCGATGCCCAGAATTCTGAACAGGGGATTTAATATCCAGATTAGCAGACTGGTAAACTGGATATAATCCAGAAACCTGAGCAGGGAAATAAGACTTAAGATTATCAGATAGATAATGGCCAGATTGCGGATCTGTGAAAGAATCCAGCCTCCCAGTCCATCCGGTTGAGGATCAGGGCGCCAGACTATGGTGTTCTGTCCCTGCAGCCATCCGCCCCATTCGTAAAACCAGTTCAGAATAATCCCCAGGGTTACTGCACAAATTACCCGGAATAAGGCTTGAAATATAAGTCTGGTGCCGCATTTCTGCACAATGCGCAGCTCAATGGGAAGGGCATGGGCCATGAGTACGGCCGTAGACAGAATAGTCACCTGGGCCACGCTCAGCTCAAAGCTCTCCGGGAGAGAGATAAAGACGATCATGGCACTGTAGATATTGTTCAGGATGGCCGCCGCCCAGACCAGTCCCATACTTCCGGGCAGACCCATAAGGTGCATGACCGGCTCCAGCAGAGAGGCCAGATAGGGCAGCAGATCAAGCTCGGTAATGATTTTGACCGCGATTATGACCGGGACCATTATCTTCAGCAGTCCCAGATAAACCCCGAGGGACTCCCTGATGAGCGCCAGGATGGATGCATAAAGCCCGGCTACTCTAGGGTTCATTTAATAGATCTGTTTTAAAAGGTCTTCTTCGGTGGAACTGCTGGAGCGACCAGGTCTTTTACGTTCTCCCTCAAATCTGGCGCTTTTGCGCGTGGGCTCTGTGCCGGCTTTGAAAGGAAGAAAATAGGCGTTTTGCAACCCGGAAGGAGCCAGCAGCCCTGAATCGGCATCAATTCTGGCGGTGACGATGCCCGGAGGTCGGGAAAAGTCCTCAACAGGATAGTCATCTTCCACTGCCTTGCGGTAATCTACCCAGATGGTTGAGGCTGCTCTGGCTCCGGTCTCGAACCTGCCCATTGGCCTTGGCTGGTCAAAACCCACGTAAACTCCGGTGAGCAGATAGGGAGAATAGCCGATGTACCAGGCATCCCTCTGTTCGTTGGTGGTACCAGTTTTTCCTGCCAGAGGCCTGCCCAGGACTCTGGCTCTCCAACCCGTGCCGTCGGAGACCACTTCCTGCAGCAGGTTGGTGATTATATAAGCGTTTTCCGGACTGACGGCCTGAACAGGCAGGTCCTCATTTTCATACAGAACCTGGCCCCAGGCATTGGTGACCCTGTTGATCAACCTGGGCTGAACATATGATCCGTCGCGGGCAAAGGCGGTATAGGCCTGACACAGCTCCTGCAGTGTGACAGGAACAGAGCCCAGGCTGATGGTCAGGTCTCTGGGAAAATCCTCAGTAATCCCGAGATCCCTCGATCTGGAAATTAACGAGTTGATTCCGATGTTCTGGGATATGCGGATAGTTACCAGATTTCTGGATTTGACCAGGGCATCGCGAAAAAGTGTGGGTCCATGAAAAACACCTTCAAAATTCTGCGGTCTCCAGCTGGTCAGACTCTGGTGATCGTCATAGACAAAAGGGGCATCGAGCACTATTGAAGCCGCGTTATAGCCGTTGTCAAGAGCAGCTGAATAGACAATGGGCTTGAAGGCTGAACCCGGTTGCCTTCTGGCTTGTGTAGCTCTATTGAAATGGCTGGTAAAGAAATCGTATCCACCGGCCAGGGCCAGGACTTCACCTGTAAGAGGATCAACCGAGAAAATCGCTCCCTGGACTTCGGGCTTCTGCTCAAGGGCCAGCTTCCAGGTTCCGTCTTCGTTTAATTCTAAAATGGATGTCCAGACAACATCTCCGGGACTGAGGACACGCGCGGCATCCCTTATGTCCGGTACTTCCTCGGGAGCTCTGGATGGGTCGGGAGTTCTGGCCCATTCCATGGTGGAAACCGGAATGTGCCCTTTTAAATCGCCAAAACGGACATCAGCTCCGCCTGTATCAACATCTGTAACCAGAGCCATATGCCATTGGCCTTTTTCCAGCTGTTCCGGTTCGAGGATCCTGTCCATCAGAAAGTCCTGCTGCATTTCCGGCAAGATGTTGTCCACAGGTCCCCGCCATCCTCTTCTCTTGGTTGATGCCTCCAGACCCTGACGCAAAGATTTTTCCGCAGCGCGCAGATGCTCGATGTCGGCCGGAGTATGCACTATCAGGCCGCCCTCATAGACTTTGTCCTTGCCGAATTTGTGAATAAGCTGACGGCGGACTTCTTCCAGATAGTAAGGACCTTCTCTCCAGGAAGGATCAGGCATGCGCTGCAGCTCAAGAGACTCTGAGACTGCCTGTGCGTATTCCTGCTCAGTGATCCATCCCAGATCGAGCATTCTGGAAAGTACGTACACCTGCCTGTGCCTGGCTCCATCCATATTGCGGTAGGGATTGAGCCGGGAAGGTGCCTTGGGCAGCGCAGCCAGAAGAGCGGATTCGGCAAGATTCAGATCCCGGGCATGTTTGCCGAAGTATTCCCTGGCTGCAGCTTCCAGGCCATAAGCCCTGGAACCCAGAAAGATCTGGTTCAAATAAATGGTCAGTATTTCATCCTTGTTCAGATGGTTTTCAAGGCGATAGGCAAGGATGACTTCTTTCATCTTGCGGGAGTAGCTGCGTTCAGGAGTGAGCAGCAGTGACTTGATCACCTGCTGGGTTATGGTGCTGCCGCCCTGAACGATTTCCCCTGCTTTCAGATTATGAATTGCCGCCCGGACCACGCCCAGCAATGAGATTCCTTCATGTTCGTAAAACCTGGCATCTTCAGAGGCCAGAAAGGCCTTGACGGTTACGTCCGGGACTTCGTTCAGGGAAATAAGAAAACGTTTCTCCCGGTAGAAATGTCCAAGCACTTCTCCATTTCTGGTCAGGACCTTGGTCGCCAGAGGCGGATCATAGTCGGAAATACTTCTATAGTCCGGAAGGTCCTGGGCCGCCCATTTGTACAGGCCAATGCCTGCAGCGGTAACGCCCAGCAAGAGAACAAGCATGAGTAGAGCCAGGATTTTTATGATTTTCATAAGTACATGCCTAAAATCAGTTTAATAATCTGTAAAGCTAAAAAAATTTTTTTACAATTTTTCCAGGTTTAAGGTGTATGAATTATCCTTAAGCATTAAGACTTTAACCGGCAAATCAGTCCGGATTGAACAACTTTAAAATTTTTCAAATGTGTGTCTAACATTATTAAAACCTGAATTCGTGAAACAGGTTCCGGAATCCCGCATTTACTTTCCGGCTGCTTCCGACCAGGCTATAAAAAATGACTTCACGGATTCAGTTAAAAACATCTGTTTGAGCAGACATAAGTATGGTTTAGCGATATTATCCAGTTACAAAAGAATTACCTGAATGTAAATATCTTTGCAATTTTCAGCCTGTAGAAAAGAGCTGTCCTGATCAAAGAACCGGATTCAGACCCAGATCCTTTAGGAAAGGCTTTCTGCTGAAGAACATGCGGAAAATTAAAGCAGAAATTGAAGATGCGGCCCTGGTCCTGGACGGCTGAACAACAGCCAAAAAATGCCAAGTAGTGTGGTCAGGAAAATTTGAATCGACCTTTGCCCAGAAGATCGTGCAGATGCACAAGGCCAAGAATTGTTTCCTCTTCGTCGACAATGGGCAAGACGGTTATGGCTTTTTCTTCCATGATGTCCAGGATGGAGGCTGCGGAATGTT
>SLDX01000016.1 GCA_007125075.1 Desulfonatronospira sp. | reverse complement strand
TCAAAATTAACTATTGATGAGCAGCTGAAAATTAAGTGCAGTCGTGCTCATTTCCGTCAATTTAAAGATGTTGAGTACAAAGTGGTCAACAGAGTAGGACAGCTTACGCGATGAGGACTGATCATCCTCCTGGCCGAGCATGGCTACCCCCCGGTGGATAGGGATGAAGTTTACAAAGAGATTTTTGAGCAGGCTGAGAATTTCAAGAAGTATCAGGATAGGATCGGGGTTTAAGTGGTGTAGACTATAAAGCGTTTTTCACTGACAAAGAGATAATTCTTCCTTTTCGCACTTTCTTCATCGGCGTACTTCGCGTTTCTACCTTGAATTGACATCTTGATAAGAATACGTATACATATTCTTACCAAAGAACAACCCAATTTATGGAGGCTAAGATGCGGGTTACTGAAAGAGGACAAGTAACAATACCCAAAACAATCAGGGAGCAGTTCGGTATCGGGGCAAACACGGAAGTTGAATTCGTGGTCAGGGAAGGTCGTCTGGAACTGGTGCCGGTCAAAGAGAGCAGGCGAAAAAAAATCGATGACATCTACGGAAAAAAGCGTTTCAGTAAAACCACTGATGAGCTTATGAGGCTTCTTCGCGCGTGAAGCAGTGGCTTGTGGATACAAGTGTGATTCTTGATGTTCTCGGCGCTGACGAAAAATTCGGTCCGGTTTCCCGGCAGGTCCTGTCTGATTGCGCTGCAAACGGAATATTAGTGATCAATCCGGTCATCTTCGCCGAGGTGGGTGCGTGGATAGACAGCCTTGAAGAGCTTGACTCCCTTCTGCCGGAAGATGTGTTCCGCAGAGATTCGCTGCCGTGGGAAGCAGCTTTTCTCGCGGGCAAAGCATTTACTCGATATAAAAGGGCCGGCGGTGGGAAAAATAGAATGCTGGCTGATTTTTTAATCGGAGCACATGCCGCAGTCAAAGGATTCACTCTTATCACCCGCGACAGCGGGATCGGAAAATATTTCGAGATTCATGTGGTGAATCCGGCTTCAGCCTCACCGCTTTATGGAGTAGATTCCGTCATATCCTAGTATGGAGAAGTGATTGCAAGTTCAACGTTTCAGAAACTTATTTTTATTATCTCGCCGACGACAGGATGCCGAAGACCCGAATTCAGATGCGCCTGCAATTATCAAGGGGCAAATCAAACAAAGTACTTGTAAAAGGATGTATCCGAAAGGTGCATTTTGCCTGAGAAGTTTGATGTCGTTTTTCTTTGCCTGTGTAAAAACACTGTTTGGAACCGGGCATGATTATGTCAACTATTGGGCGGAAAATGCCTGCAGGGGGGACAAAGCGACATTGACGCTTTATGCATGATGTATTAAATTTATGCATAAACTGAACATGGAGGCGAGCTATGAGGACAACCCTTGATTTGCCAGAAGAATTATTAAATGAGGCCATGAAGGTCACTCGCATAAATACAAAAACCAAGGTCATTATCACAGCATTGGAAGACTTGATCAGGAAGACAAAAATTTCGGAGTTGAAGGAATTTAAAGGAAAGGTCGATTTGAATATTGATTTAAATAGCCTTAGAGGGCGTCAGTGCCGGTATTAATTGATACCTCAGTATGGGTCGAGTATTTCAGAAGTGGCAAATATTCTGAAAAGCTTGATTTTTTAATTGATGAAAATCTTATTGTTACAAATGACCTGATTATGGCGGAGCTCATTCCTTTTCTAAGGATGCGCAATCAACAAAAAATCATTGATTTATTGAGAAACATCAAGAATTTGGATTTATTAATTAATTGGGAGCAAATCATCGAGTACCAATATGAGTGTCTTAAAAATGGATTAAATGGAATCGGGATACCAGATTTAATAATTGCTCAAAACGCAAAACAAAATGATTGTGAAGTTTATTCTTTAGACAATCATTTCAACTTGATGAAAGAAATACTGAATATTCGAATACAGATATGACACCTCACCAGTTTCCCAACAAATTATTGAATATTATATATAACCGACTGAAAATTATTAATAAATGCTCAATGTGACAAGGCTTCTATGTGCCGGAGGCTGTTTGCCTGTCTTCTGATCCATATATTTCAAAACTCCATCCAGCTTAATTCCATTCATTTGAGGATGATCAATTCAAAAATGCCAGATTTATCCTGTCACATTAGATGTGCTTTTCCGCTAAGGGGTACAGTATTTATCCGGGCAGAACAAAAGCAGGGCCATGGTTAACTCAGGCTCTTATGCATCACATACCCTCCTTTTAGTGGATGCTTCCCTTGCGATGCTGCTATAAAAGAAGAAAACGAACTAGCCGGCGGAAACAAGCCGGAAATGCGGCCGGGCCCGGAGCTTTAGTTCGAAGCAGCCTGCAGCTGTTCTGAGACTACCGGGCGGAGCATAAAGGCTGATTGGGATTCAATTGATGTCGCGTGGGAGGAAAAGTTGGAACAATTTTTTTTCACCGGGTGGGACAGTCTGGCACGCACCCTGATAATAGGTGTGCTTGCTTATGTTGCATTAGTTTTTTTTCTTAGGGTCTCCGGTAAACGAACCCTTTCGAAAATGAACGCATTCGACCTGGTGGTGACCGTTGCCCTGGGTTCGACCCTGGCAACGGTTCTGCTCAACAAAGAAGTCGCTCTTGCGGAGGGAGCTCTGGCCTTTGCCTTGCTGATCGGATTGCAGTTTATTGTTACATGGTCCAGCGTCAGGGCGCGTTGGGTCAGACAACTGGTCACCGGGGAGCCGCGCATACTCTTCTACCGCGGTGAATATCTGCCTCAAGCTATGCGGGTGGCACGGGTGACGCAAGATGAGATTCAGGCGGCCGTACGATCTGCAGGACTGCCCTCGTTACAGGATGCGGAAGCCGTGGTGCTGGAGACGGACGGTTCATTCAGCGTGGTCCGGCGAAGCAAAGAAGCTGAAGCATCGAGCCTCACAGGTATTCAGGGTGCTGCTCAACAGGGCCAATAGCGAAGCGGAAAAGCATTGTTAAGCCCGGGGCTGACTTGGACAAGGTGCTGATCAACGGCAGGGTGGTCATGCGAAGCCGCCGGCTGTTGACCATTAATGAACATAAGGTCATGGCCGGAGGCATGGAATTTCCACAGCCATTGAAAAATTCTTAATCTATGACTTGTTTCAAGTGAGTTGAGATTCGGATATGCTTCGGCAGAAAGCAGGGAAGGTCTGAAGTGCCCGCGGGTCAAGACCATCCGGATGCGGGGCTGATGCCCGGGCGTTAATAGTAACCCCGGTTTATCTGGCCAAAGGTCCCTTTCTTATCCGGTATGTGTCTCTCTTACCGGTCAAAGGCCTTTCATGGCGCCCATCAAAAAAACGATGGTCCGTAAGATTCATGCTGTATCCGAATGTGATGTAGATATCCGTGGCGACGGGGATCTGTCCCGGATCAAGCCGAAAACTGAAAGGCACTTCGGTCTCATGCCTCATTCTCATGGAGGGATAGTTCTGGGAGTCCCTGGCCAGAACAGCGCCCTGGTCATCGCTTAAATAAGCCGAGAGCCGCAGGCTGTGTATCCAGTCTCTGGTTACCGGCATGTTTTCGTACAAAAGACGGGCCTTGCCCTCAAGCAGAAAGTCATCATTATCTGATGTGTTGATATATTCGAATTTCCAGTGACGCATGCTCAGCTGTTCTTCTTCATCAAAGCTGAGCGGGTTGGAATCCAGGTGGGCTAAACTGGGCGCGCATCCTGCCAAAAGGCAGAACAGGCAGACAGTAAATAATAATTTCTTAGGCACAGTTTTAAATTTCCAGTTTGTATTCATTCAAACCTCTTATAATCATACTTGCAGGGTTTCTTAACCATCCAATGCGGGATACTTTTTTTGCGATATCCAAAATTATCCGATTTTACGATATCCGAAAAGATGACATTTCGGATGAAAACTAGTTGTTCAGGCTGTCAAGCCTGGCCTGGATCCTTTTACGCAAGGGGTTGTCGGCAGAAGCATGATTCAGCGCTTTCAGGTATGCTTCTCTGGCCTTTTCGGTTTCCCCGGTCTTTTCCAGAGACATGGCCCGGGTGTTTAAAAAGGCCGGATTGTCCGGCTGGAGCTGAACAGCCCCGGCTGACCATCTAAGGGCCTCCTTTTCTTTATTCTGGATGATCAGGACGTAGGCCAGGTTGTTCATGGCTTCCGGGTTTTCAGGATTTCTTTCCAGAGCCTTACGGTAACTTTTTTCAGCTTCTTTCCATTCTTCAAGGCCGGCATGGACGTTGCCGTGATTGATCAGGGGCTGATCCCATTGTTCGTCCCGTGTAAAGGCAATTTCATATTGCCTCAGGGCAAGGTCGAATTCACCCATCTGCTCATAGGCCACGCCCAGGTCGTTATGTTCCGCGGGGCTCAAAGGATCTGTAAGAGTTATGACCCTGGGCATGGAACAGGCCCCGAGCAAAATGCACAGGCATAATAAAAGAAGTGTCTTTGATTTCATTATTCTTTACTCGATTACCAGGTATAACCTGTTCATTTGTTTCCAGCGCCGGTCCAGTTCGTCAAAATCTATAAACGCGTTATCCCTTTTTCCGATATGCGCAAGAAACCCGCGGGGTGTATAGCCCCAGATGACAATGTAATGAGGGCTGCCGATAAACCCCGATCCGGCCTCCATCAAAATTATTACCGGATCCGCTTCATCCAGGCTTTCCTTTAAAAAATCAATGCTTCCTCTGCCGGAGCGGGTTGAACGTCCCAGATCCCTGGCGTAGTTTTCCATGTCCGGCATAAGCGTCCTGCGCAAAGCAGGTATGTATACCTCTTCGGTAATCTCTTCCAGGGGAATATCAATGCCGCGGTACTGTAAAACCGAAGCCAGGGCAGCCGGGCCGCAGTCGTTTGTTTGTTGCTGGGCCACAAAAGGAACGTCCAGGCTGACAGTATCCCCGGAAGCAATAGTATGCTCAGAGGCCTGCCTGAAAGGAGTACAGCCCAGAGCAAAAATTATTGCTGCCGCAATAGTCAGAAAAAAAGCTTTATTCAATGATCACCCGGTCATGACTGAGCTTGAGGATTATCAGGATCATCGCCCCTATGAGCAGCAGGGAAACCACTACAGCTACACCCCCTCCGCCCACTTTATCAGAAACAGAAGTAATAACGTCGTATTTAGAACTCTTACCTTTAAATAGGATTAAGTAATACAGGGTCAAGAATTTTGAGCAAAAAGTCAAATAATCAGGACATCTCAAGTTAAAACATGGCCTGAATTTTTCTGAATAGTTTATGGATAACTTGACTGTCAAAAGTTATTTTAAACATCTGAATTCATTTACCATGACTCAACCTATTCGTCATTCCGGCTGGAGCCTGCCCCGGTTCCGGATCGCGTCAGGAATGACGGATCCGAGGCAGGAATCCAGAGTTTTCAATAAGACCTGCCCGCGGCAGGCAGGTAAGAGACAGGATGCCGGATCAGGTCCGGCATGACGGAAGAACTTTTGACTGTCAAGTTGATAAAATATTCCTTGTTTCTTTTGCAAAAAGAAGTTAATAAACGATGCTGTGTGCAATAAAAATTTGATGAAAATTTTATTGGCAATGGTGAAATTTAGAGCCGTTATTTCTAATCTCCCCGGAAGGAAAAAATTATGAGGCATAAATTTTTAGTGTTGCTGGTTATGTCTGGTCTGTTTGTATTGATGTCATTGTCCGGCTGTGGTACCGCAAATGATACCGAGTCAGACGGGACTCAGATCAGGCCCATTGAGCTGTCCATGGTCACCTTCTGGCCGGCCACGCATCCGCAGGTTTCTGAAGGACATATGTCCTGGATCAGGGAAGTGGAAGAAAGGACAGAGGGCAGAGTAAAGATAAATCTCCATGCAGGCGAATCGCTCCTCGGTGCAAGAGAAATCTTCAATGGAGTAGCAGCAGGGGTGGCCGACATAGGAAGCACATGTCCTTCATACACTCCTGGTATGTTTCCCCTTTCAGAAGTTTATGAACTGCCGGGTTATCAAAACGTGAATTCAGTTGCCGCATCAATGACCGCCCACTATGGATACAAAGACATCCGGGAACAGCTTGGAGTGGACGAGTTCAATGAGGTCAAGGTGCTCATGTTCTGGGCCACAGGTCCTGGAAACATCATGGGCAAATTTCCGGTTAATACCCTGGAAGATGTACAGCGTCTGGAGATCAGGGCAGTTGGAGGAAGCACTGCTCCCGTAAGAATTCTGGGGGCTGTTCCCCACGCCATGCCTATGTCTGAGGCCTACCTCGCTCTTGATCAGGGTCTGGTCAATTCCATTCTTGGTCCGAACGATATCCTGGAAGGCTTCAGGCTGGCTGAAGTGGTTGATTATTTGACTGAAACTCCATTTCTTTACAATATGGCCTTTGTTAAAGTGATGAATAAGAAGGCATGGAACGCGCTTCCTGAAGAAGTCCGGGAAGTTTTCGAAGAATTAAACGATGAATTCGCCCTCAAATACGGCAAGTTGTTTGCCGATGCTTCCAGACAGGGATTGAAATTTGCCAAGGATCGTCATGGCCTGGAAAAAATCGAGCTGTCTGAGAATGAAGAGAAGAGGTGGCAGGACCGCTTGACCCGGATTGTGGATGACTGGATCATAGAAAAGGAGGCCCAGGGCCTGCCAGGCAGTGATGCGGTTTCCATAGTCAGGGAACTGGATGCGAAATATTCGCAGAAATACGGCGATTTTTGATGTTGTTTTTTAAATAATTTTCTGCAAAAGTTTTTATTTACATAAGCCGGTATGGTTCGATCGGTCTGCACAAAGTATTTATGCAGGCGAAGCAGAAAATAAATCAATAAGTTACAATCCGCAGTCCGGGCTTGAAAGCCAGGACCATGATTCATTGCAGGTAAAATTCTGCAGTTGAATGTTTTTTGCTGGAACTAATCTTGTCAAACAGGATTTTGTGATTTAATAATGTTAGATGTGCCGGATTATTAAATCAATTATCTGTTAATGAACAGGGAGGTGCCCATGGCAGCAAAGGCCGCAGATATCGCAAATCAATTGCATGAAATGTATCCTGAGATCAAACAGTACGGAGTAGACCTTCATATTGATTTCAACCCGGAAAAAAATGCATGGATCGCCACCTTTAAGAAAGGCGAACATGAACTCTGGACACATCTTGAAGACCAGGATGTTGAGAATTGTTTCCAGGGCAAAGAATGCTATCACTTCGGCATTCAACTGGGCCAATTCATCAGGAACTATTGCGAGGGTGGAGAATCCTGCAGACTTTAAGCCTTTTTAAACAGGCCTTTAATAAAACATTGATTAATACCATACGCCAGAGTCTGTACTTTCAAAGGACTCTGGCGTATTTTGTTTTATGCAGGGGAGCAGGATGGATCCAGGATTAAGGATTATGGATTAGGGAT
>SLDX01000008.1 GCA_007125075.1 Desulfonatronospira sp. | reverse complement strand
TCAGGGATATCCAACGAAAAATCGGCGCGGTCAAAAAGACCAAGCAGATCACCAAGGCCATGAACATGGTGGCCTCGGCCAAGCTGAGAGGCGCCCAGCAGCGTATAGAGCGCTTCAGGCCCTACGCCGAAAAGTACTTTGAAATCCTCTCCGATCTTTCCTCAAGGGTTGATCCAGGTATTCATCCCCTTCTGGAAAAGCGCGAGGAAATCAAAAACGTGGGCTTGATACTGGTTACCTCAGACAAAGGTCTTTGCGGCAGCTTTAACGTCAATCTCTGCCAGGCGGCGCTTAACCTGGCCAGAACCAAGCAGGATGAAGGCAAGCAGGTCAGGTGCATTGCCGCTGGAAAAAAAGGCAGGGATTTTCTTCGGAAAAGAAACTTTGAACTGCTGGAGGCCTATCCGGACGTGATGGGCAATTTTGATTTCCAGCTGGCCAACGACATCGGCACCAGAGTCATCAACAGCTACCTGGAGCAGGAACTGGACGAAGTGCACCTGGTTTTTGGAGAGTTTATATCCATCGTAAAGCAGGAGCCCAGGACCTCACAGGTCCTGCCGGTGGAACAGGGCAAGGGTGCAGAGGCCGAGGGGTCAGAAACCGAAGGTCCTCAGAGCGAGTATCTGTTTGAACCTTCTGTCGAGGGCCTGCTGGCAGAAATTTTACCCAGCTACATAAAGGTCCAGGTTTACCGAGGCCTTCTTGATACATCCTGCAGCGAGCACGCTGCCAGGATGACGGCCATGGACAACGCCACAAGAAACTGCGACGACATGGTGGACCAGTTGACCCTGGTCTATAACAAGGCCAGACAAGCGGCCATTACTACTGAACTTATGGATATTGTCGGCGGCGCCGAAGCATTGAAACAAGGATAATTAGGGGGCATAAAACATGAATGAACAAAACATTGGAAAAATTGTACAGGTAATCGGACCTGTTGTGGACCTGGAGTTTCCGGAAGGCAAGCTCCCCAGGATAATGAATGCCATATACATCACCAATCCGACCATTTCAGATGAAAAGGACAATCTGATAGTCGAAGTTGCCCAGCATCTGGGCAACAACGTGGTCCGCTGCATCTCCATGGACGCTACAGATGGTCTGGTCCGGGGCATGGATGGCAAGGATACCGGTGACGCGATCAGAGTGCCTGTGGGCAAACCTACCTTGGGGCGGATCATGAATGTTGTCGGCCTCCCGGTGGACGAGAAGGGCCCGATCAAAGCGGATAAATATTATCCCATTCACCGCCCGGCTCCTTCATTCGTGGAGCAGAGCACCAGCATCGAAATCCTGGAAACAGGGGTCAAGGTCATCGATCTGATGATTCCTTTTCCCAAGGGCGGAAAGATGGGCATGTTCGGAGGCGCCGGAGTGGGCAAGACCGTTGTGCTCATGGAAATGATCAACAACATCGCCAAGCAGCACGGCGGGATTTCCGTGTTCGCCGGAGTCGGAGAAAGAACCCGTGAAGGCAATGACCTTTACCATGAAATGATCGCCGCCGGGGTTATCGACAAGGCGGCCCTTATTTACGGGCAGATGAACGAGCCTCCCGGAGCCAGGGCGAGAGTGGGCCTTACCGCGCTCACAGCTGCTGAGTATTACCGGGACGAAGAAAACCAGGACGTTTTGCTCTTTATTGACAACATATTCCGCTTCACCCAGGCAGGTACGGAAGTTTCCGCTCTTCTGGGACGCATGCCTTCAGCGGTGGGTTATCAGCCGACGCTGGCGACGGACCTGGGCGCACTGCAGGAGCGCATCACTTCCACGGACAAGGGGTCCATCACCTCGGTTCAGGCCATTTACGTACCTGCCGACGACCTGACCGACCCGTCTCCGGCAACTACTTTTGCTCACCTGGACGGGACCATTGTTCTTTCCAGACCTATTGCCGAGCTTGGAATCTATCCTGCGGTTGATCCTCTGGACTCCACGTCCACAGTTCTTGATCCCAATGTGATCAGCGCCGATCATTACGCCGTAGCCAGAGAAGTGCAGATGAGTCTGCAGAAATACAAGGATCTTCAGGACATCATCGCCATTTTGGGTATGGACGAACTTTCAGACGAAGACAAGCTCACCGTTTCCAGAGCCAGAAAAATTCAGCGTTTTCTGTCTCAGCCCTTCCATGTCGCGGAAACATTCACCGGCGTGTCCGGGCGTTACGTCAAGCTAGAGGACACCATTCGCGGATTCAGAGAAATTATCGACGGCAAGCATGATGATATCCCTGAAGGCGCATTCTACATGGTCGGTACCATAGAAGAAGCACTCGAAAAGGCCAAAGAAGCCTAAGCAATAAAGATCCGCCCTGCATGTACAGGGTACGGCTATCCGGCGGAACGCCTGCCAGAGCAGGCGTTCCGAAACAAGAAAATTTCTTATTTTTGAAATTGCCCTGTTCGTTGAGGTAGCCTGAACCAAAGGACTTTTTCAACAGTCTGCTAGATACAAGGTGAAAATATGGCTAATCTGATCAAATTGGAAATCGTCACCCCGGACAGAAATCTCTTAAGCGAAGATGTGGAATATGTCGGCGCGCCCGGAGTCAGCGGCGAATTCGGAGTGCTGCACAATCATACACCATTTCTGACCGCCCTGAGCATAGGCAGCCTTTTTTACAAAAAGGACGGGCGCAAGTATTTTGTGTTCGTATCCGGAGGCTTTACCGAGGTTACCCCCACCAAGGTAACGGTATTGGCGGAAGTAGCGGAAAAAGCTGAAGAGATCAATCTGGAAAGGGCCAGAAAGTCTAAGGAGAGAGCCGAGCAAAGGCTGCTGCAGGAACGCGAACGTATAGACTACATTCGAGCAAAGGCGGCACTGGCCAGAGCCATGCAGAGAATGAGAGCCAGAGAGGAGGCTGTCACCTCAGGCACTGTCAGTATGTAAACGCATAATTTTTAAATAATTTCAAAGCCCCGTTCCTGCTTTACAAATATTCGCGCCCGGTCGTTTAGCGACAAAAAGGTACGGATGAAGAAAGCTTGAGCGGGGCTTTTTTGGTGGACATAAACCAGGGATTGCTATAATTAGTGAACGTGAACATTGCCGGATCTTAAAAAATAAGCGACGCACCACGGAAAATGAACGGCTATAAAGCATCTGATCACACAGCGAAAGCCGGAGTACTTGTACTGGCTGCGGGTAAGGGCACGCGGATGCACTCATCCCTGCCCAAAGTTCTGCACCCCATATTGGATAAGCCCATGATCTGGTATCTTCTGAATACGCTGAATAGAATATTTTCAGCCAAGTCCATGGTCATAGGGGGCCATGGCTTTGATCAGCTGAAGTCTGTCCTGCAGGCATGGGATCCGATTCTGATACACCAGAAACAGCAGCTGGGAACCGGACATGCTCTTCAGGTGGCCTGGCCAGCTGCGCAGAAAATGGATATCGACTGGCTGGTGGTTATCAATGGTGATACTCCTCTGATCAGGGACATGCACATTCAGATGCTGCTCGAGTATGTGCAGAAAAAAGATGCTGACATAGGTTTTATTTCGCTTACTTTGCCGGATCCTGGAAGCTACGGCCGTGTTCTGCGCGGAACTGACGGAGAACCTGAGGCAGTAGTG
The DNA here is from genome assembly GCA_007125075.1 of Desulfonatronospira sp. Taxonomy (GTDB): domain Bacteria; phylum Desulfobacterota; class Desulfovibrionia; order Desulfovibrionales; family Desulfonatronovibrionaceae; genus Desulfonatronospira. The sequence continues at coordinate 3,872 of SLDX01000008.1, read as the reverse complement.
GAGGCTAAGGATTTTCGTGCTTCCGGCAGGCATGAAGCAGAAATAAACGAGGTTAATTCAGGTTTATACGTGTTTAAAACCGCATCCCTGGAAAAAATTCTGTTTCAGCTGGATGCAGACAACCAGCAGAAGGAATATTATATTACCCAGCTTATTGCACTGGGTCTGAAAGAAGGCTTAAAGATCGTGGCCTTCAATGCCGGCAATTGCCCTGAGCTTCTGGGCATCAATACATCTGGAGAGCTTCTGCGACAGGAAGAATTGGTCAGAGCGAAGATAGTGGACGGATTCATTGAACAGGGTGTCTTAATCCGGGCCGGTGACTCCGTGCGCATAGGAGCTGAAGTTGAGATCGGTCCTGGTGCTGAAATTACCGGACCGGCAGAAATTTTCGGTCGAAGTACTATAGTGTCTGAGTGCAGCATTGATTCGCACTGCTACATAGAAGACAGCTTTATTGACAAGGCACAGGTTTTTTCCTTTTCTCATATTGTAAAGTCTGTTATAGGCAAGAATGTGAAGATCGGACCATTTGCCCGGCTTAGACCCGGAGCAGAATTTCATGAAGGGGCCAGTGCCGGAAATTTTGTTGAAATCAAGAATTCCACTGTCGGACCAGGAAGCAAGGTCAACCACCTATCTTACATCGGGGATACGCTGATGGGAGGTTCGGTCAATATTGGTGCAGGCACCATAACCTGCAATTATGACGGCCGCTGCAAGCACAAAACCATTATAGAAGACCGGGTGTTTATCGGAAGCAACACCGCTCTTGTGGCACCTGTTCGTGTACAAAAAGAGGCGATGATCGGTGCGGGATCCACTATAACTCGCGATGTTTCTCCTGGTTGTCTAAGCATTGCCCGGTCCAGACAAAAAGATCTGGAAGGCAAAAATCCTCTAAAAACCCATAAAAAAGAATAAGTTGTGAAACATGGAAGCTATAGAAAGATTGGCGGAAAAAGTAGATAAGCTTTTGGAGATCAAGCACAACCTTGAGCAGGAAAACCAGAATTTAAGACAGGAGCTGGAAGCCGAAAGGCAGAAGAACAGCTTTGTTCTAGGCAAGGTTGATGAGCTGCTGCAAAAAATTGACGATGAAACATCATTTTGATGCCAGAGTACAATATCAATATCTTGGATTTGGATTTGAATTTTAAGACGGAGGCAAGTCCGGAGAGGATCGAGCAGGCTAAGGCCGTTTTGGAAAAAAGATTCGCCGCGCTGGAAGGAAGAGGACGAAAGCTAAGCAAAGAAAGACTGCTCGTTTTTCTTGCCCTTAGTTTGGCTGATGATTATCTACAAACAAATAAAAAGCTTGTTGATTTGCAAGGCAGAGTTGATGAACTTGTGCTTAAAATAGATAGCCTTGGGGCAGACAAGTAAATATTTTGAAAAAAAAGTTTTTAAAAATTTCCTGGCAGGTGCGTGATGGAGATAATTTATTTTGAGCCAACATTAACCTCACGGGAGCTGTTGCGCAGCTTTGGTGTGCAAGCCCCGCAAGTACGGGGAAGCCTGAAGAAGCTGCTATGGCACCCACTTGCATAAACGAGGTTCAAAATAAGTTACCACACGGCTTGCCGGGGTAATTATCAGCCCTTCCCTTTTATTCCTGCACCGGCAAATGCTTTTTTCAGCATTTGTATCCTTCATCAAATAAGTTTGAATATTGCTTTAAATGGAACTTAGGGCTTTAATGCGCGCGACTTACTCATGGTCGAATCGAAATTCAGCATCAGTTAAGAGCGCAACTAAATCTCGATCAGATCCGGAAGATTACTTTCTGGAAGCAACCAGAGTTTTTATATAAAGGAGTAAGCCATGTGGGGTACTGTAATAATTACCGCTATCATAGCCTTGTCTGCGGGTGCGATAGCGGGATTTGCGGCCCAGAAATTTTTCTTCAACAAAAGATTAGTTGAAAATCAGATACTGGCGGACAGAATCCTGGAAGAGGCCCGCAAGGAGGCCCAAGCTCATAAAAAGGAGCTGCTGCTTCAGGCCAAGGATGAGGCTTTCAAACAAAAAATGGAACTGGAAAATGAAGCCAGGGAAAGAGAAAAAGAACTCAAAAAGCAGGAGCAAAGATTACAGGAAAAAGAAGAGCGTCTCGAGAATAAACTGGAAAAAGTGGCTCAAAAGGAAAGCGAGGTCGTAGCCTGGGAGAATCGTTTGTCCAAACAGGAGCGTTCATTTGCCGAAAAAGAAGAGCACCTGCGGCAGCTGATTGAAGAGCAGGGCAATAAACTTGAAGAAATATCCAGACTCACCATGGAGGAGGCCAGAGTCAGGCTGATGGCTGATATTGAAAGCAAAACCAGGCATGAAGCAGCCAAAATGATACGCCAGATAGAGATGGAAGCTCAGGAAACGGCAGCTAAGAAAGCCAAGGAAGTCCTGGCTTTATCCATTCAGCGCTATGCAGGAGATTATGTCTCCGAACAGACAGTCTCGGCTGTTGAGCTGCCAAGCGAAGACATGAAGGGCAGAATAATCGGACGGGAAGGCCGGAATATTCGGGCCATTGAAGCTGCCACAGGCGTGGATCTGATCATAGACGATACTCCAGAAACCGTGGTTTTGTCGGCCTACAGCCCCCTGCGCAGAGAAGTGGCCAAGCAGTCCCTGGAAAGACTTATAAGCGATGGGCGCATTCATCCTGCCCGGATCGAGGATATTGTGGAAAAAGTCAAAAAAGAGCTGGACGTCAAGCTAAGAGAGGTCGGGGAGCAGGCCACATTCGATGTCGGAGTGCATGGAATTCATCCTGAACTCATCCGTTTGCTCGGACACCTGCATTATCGAACCAGTTTTTCTCAGAATGTGCTGCAGCATTCCATAGAAGTCGCTTTTTTGTGCGGGATCATGGCTGCAGAACTGGGCCTGGAACAGAAAAAGGCCAAGAGGGCAGGTTTGCTGCATGATCTGGGCAAAGCCGTAGATCATGAAGTGGAAGGCCCCCACGCGCTCATTGGCGCTGATCTGGCCAAGAAGTTCAATGAATCCAAAGAAATAATTCATGCCATAGCCGCACACCACGAGGACATATCTCCGGAATCCACACTTGCAGTCCTGGTTCAGGCCGCGGACAGCCTTTCCGGGGCAAGACCGGGAGCCAGAAAGGAGCTTCTGGAAAATTATGTCAACCGTCTTGAAGACCTGGAAAAAATCGCCGCCAGCTTCAACGGTGTCCATCGATCCTTCGCCATCCAGGCTGGACGGGAATTGCGGGTCATGGTCGACTGCGATCAGATCGATGATGATGCCACCCACCTTTTGAGTAAAGAAATCGCCCAAAAGATTGAAGAAAACATGACCTATCCGGGACAGATCAAAGTAACCGTGATTCGGGAGAAGAGGGCTGTGGGATATGCCAAATAGCCCGCAGGAGATGGACAAAATCGAAATTGCCCGGAAAAAGAGGACGTGTGCACAGGCTAAAAGGCCAGCAAGCCACGCCATACAGCGGAAGGCGCACTTACGGCATGATCAATAAAGAACTACAAGCAGGCAAGCCGGTACTGAAATGAGTTTAGATCTGCAGGAAGCTTTAGCCCTAATTCGACGCGGCAGCTCTGAAATCATAAGCGAACAGGAACTTATGGACAAACTCAGTCTGGACATTCCATTAAGGGTTAAAGCCGGTTTTGATCCTACAGCTCCGGACCTGCATCTGGGGCATACAGTGCTTATCCAGAAGCTAAAACATTTCCAGGAACTGGGGCACAAAATCTTTTTTCTGATCGGCGATTTCACCGGGATGATCGGGGATCCTTCCGGAAAGTCTGAAACAAGAAAAAAACTCACCAGAGAAGAAGTGCTGCACAACGCAGAGACCTACAAGCGCCAGATATTCAAAATCCTGGATC
>SLDX01000098.1 GCA_007125075.1 Desulfonatronospira sp. | reverse complement strand
TTCTGGACCAGTCCCAGTAGTAGGATTCATCAGGGACCAGATCAAGCGGAGCTATGGCAATGTATACTATTCGCCAGATAAGAATAAGGGCCAGCATGAGGTAAAACCTTCTGGCCCATAGATTTTCGCGGTCTAATTCCAGGTTGGACATGACGGAAAGGCGGTTGCACACCTCTTAATAAGTATTATTCTGAATAAGCAGACAGCCGGGAATCAGTTTGCCAATTCCCCGAGCCTGCACAGCTTCATTTCCATGCCGGGCGCCACTCTGTCTCCATTGCGGGCCGCGGATTCATAAAGGGCGGTCAAAATCCGGATGTTTTTCAGTCCCTCTTCACCATCAACCAGCGCAACAGGCTTCTCTTCCGTTTTTACCGCATGAATCACATCAGCAAGATTGCCAACATGTCCATTTCCATAAACATTGGAAACAATTTGGGAAACATTAGTTCTGATATGTTCGTCTTCCTCAGTTTCATAAGCGAATTTCCAGGTCAAAAGCTCATTTACAGCTATGCCTCCGATAACCACGGAACCTTTTTCCCCCAGCAGGCTGAGAGAGCCTTCAAGGTTTTCCGGTCTGGCGGCAACAGTGGCTTCAAAAACTCCCAAAGCTCCTGACTTGAAACGAATAAGAGCAACACCGGTATCCTCCACCTCCAGATCCAGAAGGCGGGTTGCAGACTGACACTGGACGAACTCCACAGGACCCATGAACCACTGCAGAAGATCCAGATGATGACTGGCCTGCTGGGACATGACTCCTCCGTCCAGAGCCCAGGTGCCGTGCCAGTCGTCTTGCCTGTAGTAGTGCTGGTGTCTTGTCCATCTCACTCTTACCGTGGCCATGACCTGCCTGCCGAACCTGCCGCTGTCCCAGGCATTTCTGGCAGCCTGAACCGGTTGATTGTATCGATTCTGATAAATGACATACAGTCTGCAGCCATTGATCATGCATGCCTGATTCATGGCCTCGCAATCGCATACCCGCAGTGCCATCGGCTTTTCCACGATTATATGTTTGCCGAACCTGGCCAGGTCGATGACCACAGGCGCATGGTATCCAGTGGGTATGAGCACGCTGACCACATCGATTTCTGGATGAGCGGACATCATTTCCCGGTAGTCAAGATACCAGGGAACACTGTATTTCAAAGCCGTACTCCTGGCTTTCTGCTCATCCAGATCACATACCGCTGCAAGCCTGGCTTTGCCGGACAAGGCCTCGAGAGCACCAAGATGCTTATAAGCTACACGGCCGCAGCCGACTACGGCAAAATTCAATCTTTTATCCATGCCGCAAAACCCTCAAGATGCAGTTTATTATATTGATTTTTATTAATCGTGATTATTTTTTACCCGTGTGTCCAAAAAGAACCATAGAACGAATTTTGTCAAGAGAATAAAGAAAAATTATAATAATCCGGGATAATTCTTAATTGACGCTCTTATCCGTTTTAAACTATGCAGGGCTTTAGTATTGCACCCGTTTTTTCCCGTGCTTTTTTTTCCACAAGGCAAAGCCAAGAATAAGTGCGGCGCAAATGACAGCGATCAGAACCTGAGAGAAAGCATCAAAAGCAGACTCCTTTCCCAGACCGCTTCCGATCAGAGTCACCACCACTGCTTCAGGGAGGAACCCAAGCAGGGAGCCCAGCAGAAAGGTCCCTGTGCCTATGGAAGTCACACCAAGGAACAAATTGATGAAAAAGCCTCCTACCGGGACCTGTCTGATAAGGAAAACCGAAAGAACCGAGGGGGTGTCGATCAGACTTTTCAGGGTTTTGCTTTCCAGACCGGCGATTTTTTGTCCAACCCATTGCCGCCCGCCCCATCTGGCAAAGACAAAAGTAATGTAGGCACCAAGCAGGGTGCCCACTTGTGACCAGATCAGCCCCTGTACAAAACCGAAAGCCATCCCTCCCAAAGCGCAGAATAGAAGCCTTGGCGCTCCAAGAGCCACCAGCGGAGCCACCACCGCTGCAAACACCAAAGGCGCCCAGATGCCAAAATTATTTAATTGATCCTTTATTTGATGAATATTGCCCAGATGTTCTTTAATTCCGGTGAAATGGACGAAAAGCAGGCTGGCTGCAGCGACTGCAGCCAGCACGAACAGCTTGAGCCCGGCCTTGGAGATATATTTCTCCACACCGTTCTGGGGAAATTCTTTGTCTGCACCAGGAATACACGGCCCGTTAGAATGCATGGCTTACCGTTCAGGCTCCACGCAGGGCCCGGGGCTTTGTCGTCCTTCTGGCCGGTATCACCCGTCTTGCATACCAGCGCATGGCCAGGCAATCTAATATTCCCCTCCAAAGACGGTTGCCTACTCCATATTTTGAAATGCCCGCAGCTCTGGGACGATCTTTTATTAATACTTCCACTACCTGGTGGCCCTGAAGACGAAGAATGGTGGGCAGAAACCTGTGCAGGCCGTTGAAGGCCGGAATTTCCTGCAGGGCATTCCTGCGCATGACCCGGAAGGTGCAGCCGGCATCAGCTACCTGGTCACCGGTAACCAAGTTGCGAAAACGATTGGCCGCCCATGAGGAAATCTGCTTCACTCTGGTATCATTTCTTTTTTGGCGTACTCCGCAGACGCAATCCACTGAAGGACCAAGGCTGGACAGCAGCTTGGGGATGTCTGCAGGATCGTTTTGCATATCTGCATCCATAGTGAGCAGAATCTTTGCCCTGGCCTGCTTGAAGCCTGTAGACTGGGCAGCGCTTTCTCCGCAGTTTTTGCTGTGATGAACCACCCTTACCCTGGGATTTATCATTTTAAGCCTGTTGAGTATGGTTTCACTGCTGTCCGTGCTCGCGTCATTTATGAATATTATCTCAAAGCCGAGTCGGTGCCTGTGAAGATGGGCTTCCAACTCCTCGAGCATGGGCAGGAGATTATCTTCTTCATTGTATACCGGTATAATAATGGATATAAAATGTTCGCTGTTCAACATGACTCTTTTTTCAGGCATAGATTTTTTTAAGGGTGCTGCAGACAACATCAACTTCATCCTCAGTAATACCCGGAAACATCGGCAGTGAAAGCACACTGCTGCAGATTTTTTCAGCCACGGGAAAAGAACCGGGGCCCTTATTTAAATATCTGTAGGCGGGCAGCAGATTAAGGGAGCATGGATAATGCAGGCCGGTCTGAATACCCTGTTCTTTCAGTTTCCCGGCCAGTGCGTCTCTGTCCGGAGCCTGTATGACGAAAAGATGATACACATGAGTACACTTTTTGTCCGACCGGGGCAAAATGATTTCATGGAGATCTTCAAGCCGCTCTCTATACCACTGTGCCGCCTTTCGTCTCATGTCGTTCCACCGGTCCAGATGAGGCAGAGCTGTCCTGAGCATGGCCGCCTTGACATTATCAAGGCGGGTGTTGGTTCCCTCGAACCGGTGATCGTACTTTTCCCTGCGCCCATGATTGCAGAACATTCGAATGTTTTCCAATACATCGCCGGAAGCTGCTGTAACCGCGCCGCCGTCCCCTATACATCCCAGGTTCTTGGAAGGAAAAAAGCTTAAAACTCCGGCATGAGCGATGTTCCCTACTGTCCTATCCAGATATTTCGCCCCCTGAGCCTGGGCGCAGTCCTCGATTATGAACAGGTCATGCTTGCGGGCAATGTCCATGATTCTGTCCATATCCGCGGGATGACCATAGAGATGAACAGGAATTATGGCTCTGGTTCTTGAATTGATGAGTGATGTAATCTTATCCGGGTCAATCACGTATGTCTCCGGGTCGATATCGCAAAAGACCACCCTGGCTCCGGTCATGGTTATGGCTTCACTGGTGGGAATGGCTGTATGCGCTGTGGTGATCACTTCATGACCCGGGCCTGCACCAAATACTTTCAAGGCTGCATAAAGTCCCAGAGTTCCTGAAGATACGCCTACGGCACCGGAAGTTCCCCACCAATCCGCCAGTTCCCGGCAGAAAGCATCCAGCTCCTCACCGCCGATAAATCTGCACGAGGATATCGTCATGCCTGTTTTTTCCAGAATTTCATTCATTATCGGAGCATATTGCCTCTTAAGGTCCACAAAAGGTATTCTGGTCATTAAGATAAGTCCTTTCCAGGCTGAATAAGTTTTTTTTGATACAAACAATGTGACATGAGTAAGGCCGGACTAAACACTATTATCAGTCGCAAGGAAGAATGGGCATGCAGTGTTCAGCGTAAATAAAGACAATGCTTTTAAAGATTAATTGCATAACCTGCAAATACTTATTTCATCCGTCAGCCAAAAAAAATACCTGAATTGATGATCTTGTCAATAATTAAGTAATTTGAAGCATTATGAGCAAAGAGAAATTAATCCCGGTCGGATCATTTCTTATTTTCTATGCCCCGCGGCAACCTTCAGCTCTTAAATTCTTTTACCAAACGCACTGCCTGAAATCCGTGTTCATCTAATGTGCACCGGAATAAAGCAGAGGCTTGTAATTTATGGCCCTGACCCGCTCATCCTCATGGCAGGGCGCGCAGTGCTCCTCAATGCTTAGATCCCGGATAATCATGCCGGGATCTTCGGTGGAAACATGCTCTGATCCGGGGCCATGACAGACTTCGCATCCGGCATGACCTAAATCCGGCGTGGTTTCGAAACTGACAAATCCTCCTGGTCTGCCGTAACCGGTGGTGTGACACTCAAAACATTCCCTCTGCTCTTCCGGAGTGAGCTTACCCAGCATAAGCTTAACATTGTCGTCCGAACGGGACTTTGAAGCATACTGGGTAAAATTTGCATATTCATGGACATGACACTCCCCGCAAACTTTTGAACCTACATACTCCCTGGGTTTTATCTGACTAAAGGCCTGGCTTATCACAAGGGAAAAGAGCAATAACGCAGCAAGTGAAAAAGTAATATATTTCATGGTCTTCTTTCTCCTTTTCGGATCTGTTAACTGTCATTATTCAGTTTTCATCCGGAAAGAAAGACTATCCGGAGACAAATCATGTAATTCCGCAAGAATTTCTTTATTTTTCAGCATGAATTTCCAGCATTTCCCTGAGCAGAGCTTCCAACTGAATTTTAGCCGGCTCTGTCTGCTCCAGGATATTTTGCACCTCCAAAAAGTTTATAAGCCGCACGTCAGTGATTTCAGGGCGCAGATATATATCCGGAGTCCTCTGCCTCAGCTTTTCGTCCATTATGGCCTGCTGCATTATTTCAAAAGTGGAAAATATGGAATCCAGATATGATGGCCGTCCTTCATTATCCCTTTTTTTGACTCCGGAAACATCAACCGCCACGAGGAAATCACATTCATTCAACAATAGATCGTAAGGAACTGGATTGACTACTGCGCCGTCCACCAGAAGCCTGCCCTGAAACTCAACCGGAGCAAAAAGACCTGGAACGGCCATGCTGGCATTGAGGGCTGGAATTATCTCCCCTGAACTAAAGACGACCTGCTTTTTTCTCCAAAAATCAGCAGCAACAACTTTCACAGGTATATCCAGATCTTCAAAATACTTCACCCTGATCTTTTTTTGAATAAACTCCATTATCCCGGTTGCGTCCAGAAGTACGCCATCTCCAAGACCTGGACTGAGCAGGCCTGAAAGACCGGCTCCTGTTAACCTGTCCCACCAGCTGCCAAAAAGGCTTTCATCAGGTGCAAAAAGATCCAGTGCCATTTTGCGCAGCTCAAGTCCTGAGTGTCCTGAAGCGTAAAGGACACCGATGATTGCTCCAATGCTGGTTCCGGAAATGACTTTGGGTTTGATTTTAAGTTCATCCAGCGTCTCAAGCACTGGAATATGCGCCAGCCCATTGGCCCCACCCGAGCCAAGCGCCAGGCCTATATCCGGGAAGGTGTTCCTTGATAAAGATTGAACCCGGGCAAACGCACTCATGGCCGGATAAGAAAAAATCCCCGCACCGAGAACGATCGAGGCGGACAGAAAACTTCTTCTGGATATTTTTCTATCTGATGATTTCGTGCGCATGGCTTTCATGTGTCTCAAGTCCAATTCCTTAAACCCAATCTATTTGAAATCTTCAAGCCTCATTACCCGGTATTTCTGATAACCGGATCTGGAGCAATTTTAGCCATAACTGCAGCAGCAACAGTGGATACGCAAAGAGCTCCGGCAAGCAGTCCCAGGCTTATGTGCATATCGAGCAGAAAACCAAGCATAAGCGGTGATGCCGCTGTGGACAGAACCACTGCAGACTGGGCCATGGCTCTTATCCCTCCCAGGTGAAGAATGCCGTACCGTTCGGCCCACAACGCCCCTGAAGCTGTGGAAGCAAAACCGTGAGTTATGCCCATAAGAAACAGATAAACATAAATAACCCAGAGGCCATCTCCTCCGGCCAGGATCATGAGAGCTAAAGCCATGGGCAGAACTGAAAGGGGCAGTATTCCTGCCGCGCTGAAGCGATCAACCAGTGTACCTGCTCCAACAAGTGCTCCCAGATGTCCTGCTGCGTATCCGGAAAAAGCCAGACCCACCGTCTGCATCGACCAGCCTTGAATGGATGCTATTGCCGCCTGATGAAAAAGAAGGGCAGTGACCATAAACGGAGAAGCAACCGCTGCGGGCAGCAAAAAATAAAAACCAGGATCGCGCAGAACTTCTTCCCGGGTATAATTACGCTGCACCGCCTTCTTTTGCGCTCCTTCCTTATCCATATGCCTGACGGGAACGCTACGGGAAAGAAAACCAAGTAACGGCAGGATGCATACAAGCAAAATAACCGCGCTCAAAAGCCAGGGAATGCGCCAGTCTCCCAGACCGGCCAGCAGTACTCCGGCTGGAGGAAGCACGGCTTCAGCCAGGGGAAATCCAGCTGCAGCAAAGGCGACAGCCTTGCCCCGGTGACCTGGAAAGAACCTGGCAGCTGTGGTCAGTCCCAAATGAGATATAAGCCCCTGGCCGCCGAATCTGATAAGCAGAAAACCGGTCCACAGCAGCAAAGCCCCGCCGGACATGCCCATGACAAAACATCCCAGAGCCAGCAATGCAACAGCCAGGGCCGTGGCTTTCGGCAGAGACCAGGCATCAGCCAGCCGGCCCCACCTGAAAAGCATAAATGCGCTTACAACAGTAGCCAGGCTGTACAAGGTACCGTAAGCCGTATGAGACAGACCGAAGTCTGTGCGAATTTCCTCGCCGAACACTGAAATAAAAAAAGTCTGTCCGAATCCGGAAACAGCCACCGCAAGCATGGCAAAAAAAGCCAGTCCCGGGCTCATTCTTAAAAAAACCGGCACAAGCGGCAAAGCTGTTGCTCCTTGAACATGAGGTCAAAAAAACACTATACCAAGACATCTCAAGGTCAACAAGTTTTGAAATAAGTATAATAAATAAGAAGAGCAGAAGTTGATTTTGATCATTTATGATCATTCACTGGTGCAGCCAAAATCTAGTACCAGTAGGGAATTCTTAACCGTCCGGTTCTGCTCCTGGCCCAGCGGATCTCTGGTTCGCAGTCCGGAGTGGACCAGGAAAT
>SLDX01000085.1 GCA_007125075.1 Desulfonatronospira sp. | reverse complement strand
GGGGGCGTGGATTGAAACTGCAGACAGTAAATTCATGAAAAAATCTGGCGCATTATGCCATGAAAAACTTGTTAATGCTTCAAAAACAACAGGAGGCAAGAAAATAGTCTCCGGCCAGAGGCTCTTCCGGTTCGATCGTAAGTATTGACATGGCCTATATTGACGATATTTAGTCTTTAGCGATACTTTCAGGCATGAATGGAATAAAGTCATGGGAAAATATGAAAAGTTGATTTATAAAATACTCAGGGCAAGTCAGATGCCAATCTGAGCTTTGAAGAGATTTGCAGTCTTTTAAAACGGTTAGGATTTGAAGAAAGGGTAAGGGGGAGTCATCATATTTTTAGAAAGCAGGGTGTAGCTGAAAAAATCAATTTGCAACGAGATGATGGCAATGCCAAACCATATCAAATTAGACAGATCCGTTCAATTCTTTTATGGTACAAACTAACCGGAGGCATGTAATGTATAAATATGAAACAATCATTTACTGGAGCGAAGAAGATCAGGCATATCTGGCGGAAGTTCCTGAATTGCCGGGATGCATGGCCCATGGCGACTCTTATGAATCCGCTCTTGCTAACGTAAAAGAAGCGATCCAGCTCTGGATAGATACAGCAAAGGAGTTTGGAGATCCTGTACCTAAGCCTAAAGGGCGCAGTATGATGTACGCCTGACAAGTATTTTTGTGCCACAGTCACGGAAAAAAATGAACACACTGCTGCAAAATAAGACCGCAAGCCTGGAATGCCTGCTCAATGAGCACTTCCAAGTCAAGGTGGTGCGCAAGGATTTGACCAAGCTGATTAAAGAAGGGGTCAAACACCGCGGTGTAAGTACTCTTGTCGCAGAAGAAATAGCAAATTAATATTATGTGCGGGGGATTCGTCCTTTTTGATGATCATCTGACGATCCGGGAACATTTCGGCCTGGATACTGCTTTTGAGATAAATCCCGGTTACAACATATGCCCTGGCAGCATGATCCTTGGCGTGGGCCGACTGGAAGAAAAACTTTCGTCCATGCTCTTCAGGTGGGGTCTGATACCCGGCTGGTCCAAATCAAAGCAGACGCAGTACAAGATGATCAATGCCAGGATGGAAGGAATCTGGCACAAGCCCTCTTTCAAATCCGCGATCAGATACAGAAGATGCCTGATTCCAGCCTCCGGTTTTTACGAATGGAAAAAGACCGCCTCAGGTAAACAGCCTTATTTCATAACTGCTTCTGATTCCAGCATATTGGCCATGGCCGGGATATGGGAAAGCTGGGAGGACAAGTCATCAGGCGAAGTGATCCTGTCCTGCTCCATACTGACCACTGAGGCCGGGGGAGTGGTCAAAGATATTCATGACCGGATGCCCGTAATAATCGATCCATCCGGATACACTGACTGGCTTGACTGCCGCGTTCAATCAAGCAAAGATCTCATCATCAGAGAAAAGCCTGCCGAGAAACTGACAGCCTGGCCTGTAAGAACACTGGTGAACAATCCCGGAAATAACAGCCTGGATCTGTTTCGAGCCGTTGATTCAAAGAGGTGAAAACCTTCATCTACATTAGAGCTGCAAAATACCTGGTCGGGTGCTACAGCCACTTGATGTCCAAAGGTTTAATTTCCTTCTGTTTTTAAAGAATGTTTGCCATTAGGCCTGAAAGTGGAACCGGCAAATTTAATTTCACATTTATCTGCAAAAACAAGAATTTTATTTCTGAAAAAATTGGATTTTTTCCCTGGCGTTCAGGCCTGTTGCCAGCAGGCAACCCGTTGTGCCGGTCGAAATTTTTCAGCCTCCTTCTTTGGTTCAAACTTGTCTATCGCGCTTCTGTTAATGCGAAAACAACCGGCACATGGATCATAATAGTCCGGAACCTGCGCATGCGCGCAATCCATACAGCTTGGATGATCTGCCATTTAATTCACCTCCATTTATCTGTTTGTGCATGTAAATTATCGATCCAATATTGATCAGTATATCCGTACAGATAATTTTATATATATTGTCTTGGAATTATTGATGAAAATGACTGCACTGATTCAGAAATTAATAATAAAAAAAACAGTCTGCTGTATTTTTGTTTTATTATTTATGCAGCTTTCAATAAATGTACCAGACTAAAAAATATTTAAACAGCCCTTATATCGTCAATTATACTGAAGGTGGATGTTTCATGCGAAAGAGCAAGGCCGGCTGTTAGAATCGAAGTCTTTGTAGAAGTCTGGGATTACTTTTAACAGGCTGTTGAAAATCTCCCAATTGCTGCGTCGCTTCTCCGGCTACCCACTTGAGACGTCGATAGGGACTTGCTCCAGGATAACGTCCACTCAGGTGGGTGCCGGATTGCTCCTTGCACTTGGAATTTTTGAACAGCCTGCCAGGTAAGGACTTTTTCAACACACTGTTAAACTCAAGGAGATGAAAGATTCGGCCTTATCCGGTCAGGCAAACCATCAACTTCTTGAGCAACTCATCGATGTGTGTCTCTTCCGGCAGGCCCAGTACCGAGGACGAATGGAGCTGCCTGACCATGAGCCCGTGCAAGGGGTGGAACACTGCTGCCAGTTCCGAAAGGCCTTCCAGCTTCGGTGTAGGGACTTCATTGAGGGAGCGGTTCAGGGACCAGCTTGATGCCTCGGCTTACAAAAGCGAAGGGGCAGAGTTTTTCATCCGCGAGCCAAGCCGGAGCGCAACCTCATGATTTCTGCATATCCTCTTGCCGGTCTCTGGTTAACCGGAGAGAAAAAAATCATGCAAGATTCTCGACCAGGCAGGGAATCACTGATAATAAAGCAAAACCTCCTTATTTATAAAATGTTCTGAAGGGAGGGCGGTCAAGTGCGCTAAAAAATTTTATGAAACCGCCTACTCCTTTTTGGTTTCATCCTTAACCTCCTGGTACCATAACTTGTGGTGATGTTTGGCGTAACTCTCCGAAACTTCTCCGGTAAACATGGATTTTAGAGCAGGCCTTTCTTCCGAAGAGATGGCCGCCATATAAAAGTGCACCAGGAGCCCGGCCAGAAACAGCCCGGCTATAAGAAAATGAATGGCTCTGGCCCATACCCAGAATTCCGGATTGGGATTGGCCAGTATCTCCACAGCCACAAACATGTACAATCCGGTTATGAAAAGCAGCATGCCCGAAACCAGGGTTTGATGGGCAAACAGCTTCTGACCCACGTTATAGAAAGGCTGAGGAGGGATCTCAGTGCTCAGTCCCAGTTTTTTGAGCAGGTTTTTTCCTAAGAGGAGCTGAAGGTTTTTCCTGACCATCCAGGTAAAATCCCGGGCAGGATTGATGCTCATGACTTCTCTGACAAAGTGAGCATACATTTTGAACCTGAATAAAAAAAACACAAAAAATACCAGAGCCCAGCCAACGCCGGTATACATGTGTATCTGGGCCACAGTCTTGCCACTGCCAAACACTGATACCAGAAAATCGGGCAGCCACATGCCCAGATAATTTACATGAGGATCAAAGATCAGGCCCATCCCGGTGATGAAAAGCACCATCCAGCAAACCGTGTTGAACCAGTGCATGAAGATCGCGGCGTTGTCGTGTCTGTGGATCTGTCTTTCCTGAGTATTGTCCTGCATTGGATCAGCCCTCCTTTTTCTGATCATCATTCTGATCATCATCGGAGTCTTCGCGTAAGCTGGTAGCTATTTCCTGGGCAAGCATACCGGCAACGGTCAGTCCGGATAAACCCAGAGCGATCACAATCAAAGGCTTGGCCACATCGGACATGAAGCTGTGGGCAGGATGGTAGTAAAGCTCCGCCGGTGGAGCAACCATGCCCATTTTCCCGGGTTCCTCGCGCAGAATGGTCAGCACATCAGTACCTCCTGCCTCGGTCACCCCGTACAGGTAGCCGCCCACATCCCTGATCCTGGCCCGGGCCTTTCGGATCATATCCTCTCTGGGACCGAAATCCAGAGCGCTTACAGGACAACTGCCCACACAGGCAGGCTTGGACCATGTCCTGCTTTTCAGTCCATGATACCGCAATCCCGTATATCTGTTAAAACAAAGATGACACTTTCTGGTAACCCCCATATCGAAGTCAAATTTGGGCACGTCGAAAGGACAGGCCAGATGGCAGCTTCCGCAGGCTATGCACTTGTCCTCGACTATCACTACAGCTCCCTGGTCAAATTTTCTTATGGCTTTAGTAGGACACACTCTGGCGCAGGCCGGATTCTGGCAATGCTGGCACTGCCATTTAAGGAACGAGATCTTTTCCCGGTTACGGACCTGAGAGATGCGTTTGACCACCATAAATGTCCTGCCGGTCAGTTCCGTGGTTCTTTCCGCCGGCAGCCTGTTCCAGCTGTCGCACGCGCTTTTGCAGCGCAAAGCGCCTATACATTTGGTAGTATCAACCAGCTTGGCAAGCACCCCGGTGGTGGCCCGGGCTTCACCGCTGCCCGCAAAACTCCCGGCGACCGGCATTAAAGCCAGGCTTTTCAAAAACACGCGCCGATCTTTATTGCTCAGGGTGTTTTTTTTCATCTACACACCTTCCTGTACTGTATCCCTGTAAAAACGAAATCTGACTCCAGTCTTTTTTTAAAAACAGCAGGGCCTCGTGACCCTGCCGCCCGATTCTAATCCCGTTCAATGAATCCATAAAATCCAAAGCTCCTTTCCCGTTCTTCTCTGATAGTGTCCACCACCCGCTGCAGGTCTTCAGGATCGTCATCCTCGTGGTAGTGGCAGGCGTTGCAGGTGTTGGTCTGGTATTCCAGACCGCCGGCATCAATGGTTGCCTGGGGATAGAGGAACTGGAAGCTGTGACTTCTCATGTCACCGCCGTAAGCCGTAAGGTTGGTAGCTGTTCTTGAGGTTCTGGGCATGTGACACTCCACGCAGCTCCCGCTGGCGTGAATGCTGTGAATGCCCGGATTGATCTTTTCCGGTTCACTGTGACAGTCCAGACAGAGCTTGTTCCCTTGCTTGGCGGTCAGTCTGGCAGTGCCATGTTCTCCATGCATCCCGCTGTGGCAGTCGATACAGGTCACCCCTGAGTCAAAGTGCTTGCCCTGGGCCCAGAGTATGGACTGCTGCCGGTGCGAGCTCTCATGCCCGGAGGGCCAGAAACGCCTGGGTGTATCAGTTTCCGGATCAACAGACTCAAAATAGTCTTCCACATTGGTTCCGAGCTGATATCCATAAGGAAAGCCGAACCTTTCCGCGGCTCCGGGTATTTCGTAATGATCGGCAACAAGATCTTTGGATTCCCCCCGGTTGTGACACTGGCCGCACACGTCTAGTCTGGCCTTTTTATAGGGCATTCTTGAAGGGTTGATAATGGTAAAGTTTTCATATTCCGGTGCCGCGTCCAGATGATTGCTGCCGGGACCGTGACATGCTTCGCAGCCTACTCCGCTATCCACCCAGGTGGTATTGAATGTGTCTGTTTCAGAATCATAGCCGATGTCAAGTCCTGTGGCATGGCAGCTGCCGCATCCCACCTGCCACAGACGGCTTCTGTCCGCCCAGTAATTGTCCGCGTCAGGAGCGGCACCGGCATAGTCCACCCACTCCCTGGTGGCAATATTCCACTGGATCGGAAGGGTATAAAGACTTCCGTCTTCCCATTCAACCATGTAGCGCTGTTTCCATTCCCCTCCCAGAGTATAGTGAATCTCATAATCCTGGTATTCGCCGTCCCTGTCTACGGTATTGATGTAGAAACTTCCGTTTTCCTCCTTCATTGTCATGGTAACACCATCTCGCTCATAAGTGTTGTTGTGCCAGAAATCTCCTTCTATTGCCTCCCGGCTGACTTCCCTGACCTTGTAGGGATGCAGGGTTCCCATCCAGCCGTGATAATTTTCCTGATGACATTCAAAGCACTCCCCTGAGCCCACATATTCAGCTCCCGCCCTGGTTGTTTCAGTTCCGAAAACAGGCGGCTCCTCAACAGGAGTTTCCGCGATAAGCGCGGAAATAACCACTATGGCCACAGCAGCGACCACTGCGATACCAACAACATATCCGGCTACTTTTGATTTTTTTCCAGCCATAATTTTTCGCCCCTCTGAGTTTTAAAAATTGACCCTGAACAAATTCATCATGAACGAACTTTTAGGAAATTTTTTCTATAATATTTTTTTAATAAGATCTTCCTGAAAAAAGTCACAGTATTTTGGTTTGAAAAATATTGCTGTTCCGGGAAAATGGAGACACTAATTTCCTTCCTCAGATCCAGACAGGTCATTTTGGTCCGAACTGCAAGGTAAGCATCTTGTCCCTTTTTCCCTTACGGACTGGCCTTACTGCAGAATATGATTATTTCTCTTTATCATATTACCCCTTGTTGGGCATTATGGTTGCCTTTTCGCAGATCCACCAACCCGGAATTTGCTCATGACGAAAATCGGCGCGGTCATCAAAGAAAAATCAGGAGCACTGCTCTCCAGGCAGAAAAAAGATCGTGGTGAAGAGATAAAAACGCATCTTCTCGCCCGCATGCCTCCGGAATTTTTATCCATCATCCCTGGGGACCAAATCCGGCAGGAGATTGAGCGTCTTAAAGAACTGGGAATTGAGATGCTTATTGTCGGCGGAGGGGATGGGACCGTGAGCACCGCCGCGAACATGCTGGCAAATTCGGGAATCATTCTTGCCGTGCTCGGTCTTGGTACAAGAAACAATTTCTGCCGCGATCTGGGAATTCCTCTGGAACCCCTGGAAGCGATCCGCCTTATGGACACCAAACAGGTGAAAGAAATTGATCTCGGAGAGGTAAACGGGATCAGGTTCATTAACAATGTTTCCCTGGGCATTTATCCAAGAATGGTGGAGGAACGCGAGGAAATTACCAGAAAGCGCGGGTGGCGGAAATGGCAGGCCCAGATTATGGCTGCGCTCATTGCATTACGCAAAATGCCGAGAGTGAAGTTGATTCTGGAGGATGAAATCTATCAAGTGAATCGCTTTACCCCTTTAGTTTTTGTGGGCAATAATGAATATCAGGGAGGACTCGATGCGGATTCCTTCCGACCTGTTATCAATGCCGGAAAACTTTGGCTCTGCATGGCGCCCTCCTTAAGAGTTCCAGCGTTACTGCGCATGATCTTTGAACTAAGCTTAAGAGGGATTCAGGGGATAGAAAATCTGGAAATGCGTTCAGTAAAAAAATTGACCGTTCATTCCCGTCGCCGAAAGATGAAAATGGCCATTGATGGTGAAGTTCATGAACTGTCGATGCCTCTTCGTTTCCGCAGTCTTGAAAAAGCGTTGCGGGTCGCTGTGCCGTGAAAACACTAGCTCATATTTCTGATCTTCATTTTGGAAGGGAAGATCCTGAAGTGGCGGAAGGTCTGGCTGCCGAACTTCATCAACTGCAGCCCCACCTGGTGATAAACAGTGGAGATTTCACCCAAAGGGCGCGCAGGGCTCAGTACCGGAAAGCGGCTGAATTCATGAAGCGTCTGCCTCATCCCCAGCTTTTTGTTCCCGGCAATCATGATATTCCTCTATTTGATGTGGTTCGGCGGTTTTGGAGTCCCC
>SLDX01000025.1 GCA_007125075.1 Desulfonatronospira sp. | reverse complement strand
TCTTTTGGCAAGGAAATCAAGCAATTATGAGGAGGCGTATCTTAATACGTTGACAAATAATTGTGCAGATTGACGTCGCCAAAAGGAAAAAGAACCGTTTCCGGATGAAAACTATTTAACGAAGTCACTGACGTTTGGATTCGCAATACAATATCCAGCCACACTAGAACCTGCTTGATCTGGAAAGACCAACAGCCGGAGCTGGATGCGGGGGGAAAATGCAGGTTTTTTATATTTATGCACTCACAGCGGTACTTGTTTTCAGCATTGGGGTATTAGGACTTGTCGCTCATGCCAACCTGCTGCGGAAAATAGTTGCTTTAAATATCATGGCCGGAGGTACTTTTCTTTTTTTCATCAGTATTGCCAATTTAACCCCAGAGACTGTAGATCCAGTGCCTCAAGCCATGGTCTTGACCGGCATCGTTGTAGCCATAAGCGCTACCGCCTTTGCCCTTTGTCTGGTCCGGCGTATTTATGAAAAAACAGGAAGTGCAGAACTTAACGACACTGGAAAATGCGAGGAATGAGCGTGGAATCCGGGATGATTCTTATGCCTTTTGCAGGAGCGGTAGCCTGCTTTCTTTTCTCAGGCAGGGCAAGGATCATTGCAGCCCTGACAGCCTCGCTTCTTACCTCTGCCGCTGCAGCTGTCACGGTTCTTCAGGTCTTTATTCATGAAGAAATGCGGATTCCTCTCGGAGGCTGGTCTCAGCCCCTGGGCATCCAGCTTCATATAGACGGGCTGAGTGTGGTTTTTTTGCTTATGACCGCTGTCGTCGGACTTATGGTCAGCATATACAGCTCGGTTTTCTTTGCCCGTCAGACTGAAGAACGCCATTTCTGGCCTCTGTGGCTTTTTTTATGGGCCGGCTTGAACAGCCTGTTCATGGTTTCAGATATCTTCAACGCTTATGTGGTCCTCGAACTTGTCACCATTTGCGCTGCTGCGCTGGCTGTTCTTTCAGGAAAGGTAGAATCGCTTAAAGCCGGCCTGCGTTATTTTCTGATAGCCATGGCCGGTTCTCTTGCCTTTTTGCTTGGAGTCGGGTTTTTATATGCAGAGACAGGAATGCTGGACATGTTCGCCCTGAGTGAAAAAGTAACCGGCAGCCTGCCCCTGGCTGTATCCTTCGGTTTGATGACTGCGGGCCTGGCCATGAAAACAGCCCTTCTGCCCTTCCATTTCTGGCTGCCGCCTGCGCACGGAGAGGCCTTGGCCCCTGTCAGCGCAATTCTTTCCGCACTGGTGATTAAAGCTTCCTTTTTCCTGATGCTCAGGCTTTGGGCAGGAGCTTTTGATCCAGTGGTATCTGTGTATGCAGCTCAGACTATCGGATTTCTGGGTATGGCTGCAGTGCTCTGGGGCTCGTATCAGGCAGTGATCCAGAGCCGGCTGAAGCTGGTTATTGCTTACTCCAGCGTAGGACAGATCGGGTATCTCTTTTTGCTTTTTCCCCTGGTCTTTGCCGTTCAGGAAACCACCTGGGCCGCTCAGGCCTGGACCGGTGGCGTGTACCACGCTGTTTCTCATGCCCTGGCCAAAGCGGCAATGTTTATGGCTGCCGGAAACCTGCTCATTGCCACCGGAAATGACCGTATTGATAACATGCGCAATGTGGTTGGCAGCCTGCCTTTGACTACCATGTCCCTTGGTTTGGCAGGCATCAGTCTTATGGGCCTGCCGCCAAGCGGAGGTTTTGTGGCCAAATGGATGCTCATGCAGGCTGTTTTTGCCAGCGGGCAATGGTGGTGGGCCATTGCTCTGGTTTTCGGAGGGCTGCTCACTGCCGCTTATGTCTTTCGCATCCTGGGCCATGCTTTTGTGTCGGGCGACAGGCAGGAAAATATTCGACCGGTTCCTTTGATCCTGGAGGCAGTGCCTCTGATCCTGGCTCTGGGATCAATACTTATCGGTTTCCGGGCTGAAGAGGTCATCTTTTTGTTGGAAGAGCGGGTTCTTTGTCAAATCCCGGGGGGCAACAGCCCATGAACCTGAATTTCTGGCTGCCTGTCCTGGTCCTTTGCAGCTCACTTGTCACCGGGCTGATCATTTTTTTTCTAAAGGAGAAGCAAAGCGCCCTTCGAACCTCCCTTAACCTGATCGGAGCCTCCTTCAAGGTGGTTGCTGTCCACTATATGGCCTACAGACTTCTGGTGCTGGGCGAGATCCATGAAGCCAGCTTCAGCATGGGTCTGGGCTTTGACTTTCTTTTGAGAGTGGATTTTCTGTCTCTTATGTTTCTGGCTCTGTCCAGCAATCTCTGGCTGGTGACCACCCTTTACGCAATAGGATATCTGGAGGGCTCAGCCAATCGCAGCCGCTTTTTCGGCTTTTTCAGTCTATGTGTCGCCGCCAGTACCGGCATTGCTCTGGCCGGCAATCTGATTACTTTTTTTATCTTTTATGAATTTCTGACTTTGACCACCTACCCTCTGGTGATCCACAGGGAATCCACAGCAGCCCTCGAAGCCGGGCGGAACTATCTCTGGTATACCATATCCGGCGGTTCCGTGCTTTTTGTGGCCATTGTCTGGCTGCACGTGTTAACCGGACCGTTCAATTTTACTGACACCGGCGTACTGGAAGCCCTCGGCCCGGACAGACACTTAACATTGATCTTCATTTTCGCTTTGCTCATCACGGGCCTGGGGGTCAAGGCCGCTCTGGTTCCCCTGCATGGCTGGCTTCCCGTTGCAATGATAGCTCCTGCTCCAGTCTCGGCTCTCTTGCATGCTGTTGCTGTTGTCAAGGCCGGAGCCTTCGGCATCGTCCGGGTGGTCTTTGACGTTTACGGGCAGCATTTTGCCGGTTTTCTGGGACTGCTGGAGCCTCTTGCCCTGGTGGCCACCATCACCATTATCTTTGGATCTGTCCGCGCCCTGATGCAGACCGATCTGAAAAAGCGCCTGGCCTATTCCACTGTCAGCCAGGTATCCTACATCACTCTGGGAACAGCACTGCTTGCACCTTTTTCTACTGTTGCCGCCATAGTCCATCTGGCGCATCAGGGCATCATGAAAATCACTTTGTTTTTCTGTGCCGGAAACATTGCCGAGACCCTAGGCCTGCACAATATCCGGGACCTTAACGGTGTTGGAAGGCGCATGCCTCTGACCTCTGCCCTCTTTACAGCCGCCGCTTTTGGTATGATCGGGGTCCCCCCTGTGGCAGGCTTTATAAGCAAATGGTATCTCGGTCTGGGGGGGCTGGAAGCCGGGCAGAGCTGGGTCATTGGTGTGCTGATGCTCAGCAGTCTTTTGAATGCCGCATACTTTCTGCCTATAATTCATTCTTTATGGTTCAAAAAGCCTGAAAAGCCCTGGAAGGAATTGCGCAAGAGCCGCCTGGAAGCTCCCTGGACGCTTCTTTTGCCTACACTGGTCACAGCAGTTATGTCTGTACTGGCCTGCCTATGGGCGGACTGGACCTGGAGCCCGCTTGGAGTGGCCAGACAGATTGCCGTCGGAATGGGGGTTTATCCATGATCTGGCTCTTTGTTGTCTTTTTCCCTCTGTTCCTGGCTGTTGTTGTGCTGTCCTTGAAAAAACGGGGTTTTCCAGGTGCCCTTGTCGGGGCCTTAGGACCTCTGCCGGCCCTGGCGCTTGTTTTGTCCGGAGTAGAGCCTGCAGCTTATCACCTGAAAGATTTTTTGCTGGGATCGCATCTGGGGTTTGAAGATTATGGGAGACCGTTTCTGCTGCTCACTGCCCTGGTCTGGACCGGGGCCGGAATTTACGGCGTGATGTACAGAGCCGTAGACTATAACCAGAATATTTTCACCATTTTCTTTCTGACATGCATGTGCGGCAATCTCGGACTTGCAATCGCGCAGGACGCGGTCAGTTTCTATGCCTTTTTCGCACTTATGACCTTTTCCGGATATGTACTGGTGGTGCACCACAGCACCCAGAAGGCCTGGAAGGCGGGAAGGGTCTATTTGATCATGGCCGTATTGGGTGAAGGCGCGGTTGTTGCCGGCATGATGATCGGAGTACATTCAGCCCAGAGCACATTATTTTCGGAAATTGCCCGGGTCACAGCCACTTTGTCCTGGCATCATCCCCTGTTCTGGCTTTTGTTTGCAGGTTTCGGCATAAAAGCCGGAGTACTGGGACTACACTTCTGGCTGCCTCTTGCCCATCCGGCCGCTCCAGCTCCGGCCAGCGCAGTGCTTAGCGGAACCATGATCAAAGCCGGTCTTTTAGGTATGATACATTTTTTTCCTCTGGGGCTTGTTTCCTTTTCATCATGGGGAAGTGTGTTCATATGTCTTGGCCTGGGCGGCGCCTTTTTCGGCGTCCTTGCCGGACTGCTGGAAAAAGATCCTAAGACCATTCTTGCCTATTCCAGCATAAGCCAGATTGGACTCATGCTTTTTTTATGCGGACTGGGGATTATTGAAGCACAGCTCTGGACAATCGGCTTGCCTGTTTTGTTTTTGTTCATTATTCATCATGGATTGATAAAGGCGGTTCTTTTTCTGGGCGTGGACATAGCCGGATACGTTAAAGGAAGCCGCAGATCAACTTATCTTTTGCTTGCGGGACTGGCTCTGCCGGCCATAGCCCTCGCCGGAGCGCCGTTAACTTCCGGCTCGTGGATCAAATATCTGCTCAAGGATATGGTTGAACTGGTCCCAGGGGTTTTATGGATAACTATTTTGCTTTCCCTGTCATCTCTGGGCACCGCCATGCTTATGGCTCATTTTTTAAGCCGACTGCATTTAAAAAATCCGGATAAGCCCCATTATCGGCCGGGACTGCTTTTTATCTGGCTGGGCATGGCTGCTGCAGGCGTGAGCCTGCCCTTGATTATCGGCCTTATCTATCTTGATGTTCCTGATGTTTCCTGGATTGAACCCAGAGTAGTCTGGAGCAGCCTGTGGCCGATTGTTTTTGGCGCCCTCATCTATTTCTTCTTCAACCTGAAAAAACCTTCACTTAGCTGGCAGGCAGCTGAAAACTGGCCTGACACGGTCACTCAGATAGAAAAAGCATGGCGGAAATTTTATCCCAGATGGGAAAAAAGCAATTTTTGTGATCCCAGCTGCGGTCAGATCAATTTTGTAAATCTGGCCGACCGGCTGATTTTCGGACCGGCGGGGCTGAAAGTGACCTGTATGATTGAGGCACTGTTCAGACAATGGTTTGTTGCGGGCCTGGTATTTGTATTATTAATCCTTATTTTTATTTTGATGGGCTCTGGAAGGTTATCATGAACCGGGAAGCAATTAATCAGACATTTGGAAACAGCACAAAACCGGGCAAAGCCGGTTCTCCCAGCGGGAATGGTTGGCTGTGGCGAGGCATATCAAGGTTTCCCGGTCGCCTGCTTATCTTTGCGGTTCTGTGGTGGGGGCTGGCAGGAGGAAGCTTAAAGGACTGGCCGGTAGCTTTATTGTTTTCCGGTCTGGCTGCGCTCCTCAGTATTCTTCTTGTTCCTTCTAAACAAATGTACATAAGAGGTCTACTGGGATTTATGCCCTTTTTTTTCCGGCTGTCCATTATGGGAGGTCTCGATGTGACCACAAGAGCCATGAAACCGGCCATGCCTTTAAAGACCGGAACAATCATCTATCAGGTAACCCTTAAAAATCCTGCTGCAAGGGTGTTTTTTGTCTGGGTGGTCAGCCTTCTTCCCGGTACTGCTGCCGTTCAGCTGACGGACCAAAGTCTTCGCCTGCATGTTCTGGATATGAACCTGGCTCATGACCAAAGGCTGCACGAACTTGAACAGCGTCTTGACGCTATCTTTCCCGATACATGATTTTACTAAGAACAGGATTATCCCAGCCAGTAATCCTCTTCTTCGGAACCGGGCGCTGCTGATTTTCCGCGGTCTCTCTGCCTGGCAAGCTCCAGGGCAGAATTGGTTTTGTTGATAGCCTGCTGGATTTTGTCTCTTAATTCCTTATCATTGGTCTGCTGTTCTTTTAAGGCTTCATAAAGACTGTCCATAGCCTTCTGCAGATGTGTCTTTTCTCTTGGCATATTCATCCTTTGTTAACTTAAGCGATATCCAGATCTTGCAGGGCATTTTCGAAAAATCTGAGCTGATCAGGTTTGAAAAGAACAAAACGAACTTTCTTTACCTGCCTCAGTTTTGGAGCTTCATCTGCTATAGTATTTAAGGCCACTTGTGCTGCTCTGTCCAGAGGTAAACCGAAAGCTCCTGCTGAAATCGCCGGAAAAGCAATGGAATCAATACGATGGTCTTCAGCCAGCCTGAGAGCGTTGCGGTAGCATCTGGCCAGCAGTTCGTCTTCAGGCTTATCCACCCCGTAAACAGGGCCCAGACAATGAAGCACATAGCGGTTGGGCAGGTTGTGACTTCCTGTAAGCACTGCTTCGCCAGGGCTGAGAGGGGCCAGTTGACGGCATTCATCATACAGCCCCGGACCGGCCTTATGGTGCAGGGCACCGGCAACCCCTCCTCCAGGCATAAGCTGAGCATTGGCCGCGTTGACCACAGCGGTGATGTCCTGCTGTGAAGCTATATCGCCCTGTATACATTCAATGATCAAACCGTTTTTTTTCTTTTGCATATCTGCTTCCTCCTGTTGACATCTTTGGCTAATATTCCTGGTTAACAATATTTTTATTTTTTTTCCATGCCTGCCGGGACACAAATTCCTTAACCTGCGTTTTTTCTTATTCCATAAAGGGCAGACTTTTCCCGCGTTCGAGTGCAGGACAAAGACTTTTTGAGCTGTGACGGAAAAGGATGAAAAATTTTTAAAAATTTTTAAACTTCTTCCGGCCTTGACCGGAAAGACCAGATACCCTAATAAACATCTTATAGTCTATTATACAAAGATTTCTTTTTTCTTCAGCTGCATTTTCAGCCATAGAGATTGATAAATAATCCCGCACCTGCTTAATTTTTGTACCTGCCTGGAACACCAGCAGGCAGTGCACCGAATTTATAGTGGGTACGGGATTAAGTTGTTTTAAACGCTTAAACAAGAGAAAGAATAATGAACAACAGTATTCCCATTTCACAGGAAGGCTTTGCCAGAATCAAAAAAGATCTTGAAAAGCTTCAGGCTGAACGCCCGGAAGTAATTCAGGCTATCAAAGAAGCACGAGAAGAGGGCGATCTCAAGGAAAACGCCGGCTACGACGCTGCCCGTGAACGTCAGGGCCTGCTGGAAGCCAAGATTGCTTTTATCACCTCTCGCATGCCCATGTTCAACGTCATAGATCTGAACACCATGGACGGAGAAAAAGTCTGCTTTGGAGCCACGGTAAAGATTGAAAACATTGATACCGGGGAAATAAAGAAGTTTACCCTGCTTGGACCTGATGAGACTGATTATGTGCCTGATGCGCTGTCTGTTTTTTCACCTCTGGCCAGAGCGCTCATGGGCAAAGAAGCAGGTGAAGAAGCCGTGGTCCACGCGCCCAAGGGCAAGATTGAATATGAAATACTGGATATAAAGTTTCACGGTACAAATATTTATGAAAATGGCTGAACTTATCCGCCGGACATTAGTTAGTTTCCATCCGGAAAGTCTTTCTTTCCGGATGCTGAAACTATCGGTTTTCTTTCCGGAAACGAGGAGTTTTTTCTTTTGGCAAGGAAATCAAGCAATTATGAGGAGGCGTATCTTAAT
>SLDX01000036.1 GCA_007125075.1 Desulfonatronospira sp. | reverse complement strand
CAGCGTTGGAGCGGTCTGAAAAAATTGAATCTATCAGAGCGGCTCTTGAACATAAGGTCGTTGCCCAGCGTCTTAAAGATTACGGCCTTTCACAGGAAGAAGTAATGGCCAGGATGGAAGCCCTTGATGATAAGCAGCTGCATCAGCTGGCTTCGCTTTCAGATGAAATCGGCGGCGCGGCAATAGGCTTTGTAATCGGAGCTCTGGTAGTTGTCCTGCTGGTTCTCTTAATTCTTCATGTTACCGATAGAAGGGTCGTGGTTCAGTAGTTCTGGGGCTTTAAGGTTTATAAGTCTTTGTTTCATCGATTTGACTTCAGATTAAAATGACCGGTTGTTGGTTGCGGCTGTTCGATTTTGGATAAAAATCAACTTGAAAATGTTGCCTGAAAACGATACAAGAGTTCAACTGATTGTATAAGCATTGGCGAATTTTTCCTGTCCCTAATCCTCCACCAGCCTCTCCGGATTTTTATCTGGAGAGGCTAATTTCTTCCGGTTTAAACTTTAACCTGCAATTCTTTTTTTCGTGAATCATCTATTGGAGCTTTTCAGTCATCTGCGCACCCACTGTCCGGAATGATTTTTCTTATAAACATTCTTCACAGCTGACCAGGCAACGCGGTGCGCTGTTTCTTCCCTGTCTGAACTGCTCCTGCGTTTTTCCGGGGAATCATACTGTTCCCAGGCAGAATTGAAAGCTTTTCGGTATATAGTTTGTGCGTGATCAGGAAGGTTTTCTTTAATCTGATCAGGAAGCTCTGAATTGTTTCCGTAGGGCATAGTTGTAAAATAATATTGCCCTCCTTATTGATTCGCTAAGTACGAATGCAATACGGAGGGCAATTGTTCTAGAACCTGCGTTCATCTTGCGGTTCAGCGTTGTTTTCTTCAGCCGGCCCATAGTTTTCAGGAGCCGGTTCGTCACGCGGAGGAGCAGGTTCGCCCGGGGGCGGTGCAGGTTCTTCCGGGGGCGGGGGCCCAGGTTCTTCCCAGGGGTCTTCGGGTTCGGTTTCGCAACCCAGGGAAAAACCCAGCATAAGGACCATTGCCAGGGTGAAAATTATACCTTTAAGCCACATAAACTAATACCTCCTTATTATTCAGGTTTGCTGACGAGTAAAAGGCCTTTCGAGCGCCTTGTGCCGGAAGGGCCTTATAAGTTTAGATTCAGATCAACCGGATTTGATGAATCCCAGCAGTTAATTGAATGGATTCTCATAATCATCGTCTTCTTCAGGTCCGTAATTGCTTTCCGGGTCATACTCCCTTTCAGTATCATATTCCTTTTCAGTATCGTACTCCCTTTCAGGAGCACGCTCCATACCATGTTCTTTCTCTTTTTCCGGCTTGTATTCCTTGACATCATTGCGGCGCTCGTCTGCTTCATTAACATCACCTGCGTATACTGAAAAACCAGTGCCCAGCACTAACATAATGGCAAAGAACACACTCAGCAGCTGTCTGCCGATTTGAAAAAACATCTTAATACCCTCCTTAAATTGTTAAAAATTTGCTGTTGTTTGGATACTAAATATTTAAACAAGCAATGTGTATGCCAAACAAAAAAGTTAAGTGTTGATTCAGGCAAGCCGTGATTAAAAATTGTGTCGAATTTGTGTGACAAGACCTGGTTGTAACCTGCCAATGAAAAATTGAACGGCAGCTGTTATATTGCTCCTGATTTGTTTTATTTCGGGCGTGCGGCACATTATGGGACAAACTGGCAAACAGGATAAGGATTAAGGGATCAGGATTAAGGGGTCATGGTTACAAGATCAGGAACATATTTCGGGGTTTCTCCTTCAGGACAGGTAGACAAATGTAATGAGAAAAAAAGGTGCAGAATGAGATAAAAACGTAACATCTTTCTATGTCTGCTCCTTTTAAAATATTTAAAAAATACAGGTTTGTCTTTTCTCAATAAATACAATGCTGTTGACACTTATTTTTAGGTGTTCAGAATTATATTAAGAATAATCAAAGAGGAGTAAGTAATGAGTTCAAATAAAATTTTTCTTTTTTTCATCCCAATACTGGTCACAGCCTTGGTGGTTGCCGGAACGTTGAGCGTTCAAAGCAGGGATAAGGAAATGAACGTAGAAGAGCATCAATCCGGGAAAGAAATTAAAATTGAAGCAAAAAATCTTTTCCGGTTTCCCGGCGACTGGGACATGATTGAATCAACATCCATTACGGCCTTTTATCCGGGACAGACTTCCTGGCAATGGCTTGTCAGCAGGGAGCATGCCGGAGCGGCAGGAGTGGGTGATATGCGCTGCAGCAACTGTCATCAGCCCGGGGAGTTGGGAGAAGAACTTATTGAACCAGGGCCTCGGGAACCGGATCCGATTCCCGGCAAACAGCCTGTAAAGGATGTCCAGGTAAAAGCGGCCTATGACAATGAGTATTTTTACATCAGATTTCAATGGGCATCCGATAGACCGGGACAAACCCATGACCTGTGGAGATTTGACGGTCATGAGTGGCAAAGATACGGCGCACAAAGACCGGAAGCGGACAGGGAAAATATTCTGCCAAGCTATGAGGACAGGTTGGCTGTTATTATTGATGATCAAAATCTGAAGGCATCAGATGCTTGCCAGGCAAGTTTTTCCAAATCCGGATGTTTCATAACCTGTCACAACAGTATGCGCCAAATGTCTCACGAACCCTCCAGCGAGCAGGTCCGTAAACATCCATATCTAGGCCGTGAAGGCCTGGATCGCGAAGACGTACGCAAATACCTGCTCATTACCAGGACTGAGCAGAATGAAGCCGGCGCCTGGGATAAACTGAAAAATCGGGAAGAATTGGACAATCTTTTTAATCAGGGTAAATTTATGGATTTATGGCAGTGGAGAGCGGCCAGGTCAAATCCTGTCGGGTATGCCGGTGATGATTTTGTTTTTGAATACCGGAAATCTGATGACGGAATGCAGCCGTTTAAAACTCCTGATGAACCGGAATGGATGTATGACCAGAGTATAACAGGATTCAAGGCCATACCTGAATCCAGGTTTGAGGAGCATATCAGGGATTTTCCATTGATAATCGGCGAAACTGCTGTAAAGTTTGATCCTGAGGTAGATTTCCAAAAAGGAGACATTCTCTCAAGACGAGTTCTCAGAAAACCTGAAGGCAGTGCCGGAGACGTCACGGCCAATGGTTCATATGCAAATGGTGTCTGGACGGTAGAGCTAAGAAGAAAACTGGATACCGGCAATCCTGACGATAAAATTTTGGTTCCGGGTAAGACATACAATATCGGCACCGGCCTTTTTGACGATCATACCTCAAACAGGCGACATTATGTAAGTTTTGTCAAAACTCTGGGAATCGGCGTTGACGCGGATATCAGGGCATGCAGCATAAAATAAGACCAAAATCATAATGTGCCTTTGGAATTATTTTTTTTCAAATATGGACAGAAAGTCTGAAAAAATATTTTGCAGGCTTCAGTTGTCAGGATCAAGGATAAAGGATCAGTAAAAGTAAATAGTTAGCAACATGGAATTAAATTCAAAATATGATTCAAGCCTTTTTGCAGGTATATTTCAAAAAAATTTTAATATTTTTTTGACAAGGGAATAATATGAATTATTAAATAAGATTGGTTAATTATTTTCCAACAATTACCCCTAAGTGGAGGAGTAAATTGAAAACCGTTCAGATGGCAATTGATGAAGAAATGCTTCAGGCAGTTGAACATATCTCAAAGCAGCTGGGCACCAGCCGTTCCGCTTTCATCAGAAAAGCGGTGCGGTTGGCTATTGACCGTTTCAACCTGGAACAGCTGGAGAAAGGAGATACATTAAGATGCCGGAATCCGGCTGTCACTGCAGATGAGTTTTCTTTCCTGACAGACTTGATAAAAAGAGGCAGGCACGCTTAATTATTTTTGACTGCCGGTTTATAAACCGGCAGTCAAAAATAATTTTTCATCAGAATTCGTATAGATTATTGCTTTTCAAAGCAGAAAATGCCCCAGGTCAAATGTCCATACCTGCCTCCCTTGCTCCAGTTGTTAAGCCCCTGCTTCATGCGTTCCAGATATTCCTGACTGACATTTTTCCTGTACAGTTCCTCTTCGAGCCTTAACGTGTCTTCAAGGACTTTGGCGTAATGGTTGGTCAGATGTACCTGCAAGTTCTCAAAGGCCTTCAGTTTCAGACCCAGTTCTTCCGCTGTTAATCGGTAAAATGAAGGTGTAGCCAGAGAACTAAGGTGAATGCGCTTCAATATCGGATCCAGATATTCCGCATAAGCATCTTCAGTCTGCATGGGATCGGTGAATATAAGTTCTCCTCCAGATTTCAGGACCCGCACAGCCTCCTTTAAAACCTGTTTTCTATCCGGACTGTGCAGGAAAGCATCCTGGGACCAGACCACATCAAAGGTTTGGTCTTCATAGGGAATCCGCTCAAAATTGCCGTCCACCACCTCTATCAGATTGTCCAGACCCTGTTCCTGATTCATCTTGCGGTGCCGGTTGTTTTCCGATTCGCTGAGATTCAGGGCCACTACCCTGCAGCCGCATGTCCTTGCCAGATGGCGGGCAGTGCCTCCGATTCCTGAGCCCAGATCGAGTACTTTGGCAGTGCTGCCTTTATTTTTCAAATTGCGGGAATATGAGGCCATTCGCTCCACTGTGCGTCTGCTGGCTTTGAAAATGGTATCCTCAGGCCGGCGGTAAATGCCCAGGTGCAGGTCTTCGCCGCCCCACACAGTGCAGTAAAATGTATGGGCATCGTGGCTGTCGTAATATTTCTTTGCGGTTTGAATGACTGAGTCTTGATCAGTGTTCATTTCTCCTCCTTTTATTTTGCACATCAATAAGCTGTACCCCGTATAAACCTCAGAGAAGAACTTAGAGGCCAGGTAAAAATGATGCTCAAGGTTCAAAAAAAGTATTATAATAATTCAGCAGTTTCGGATCAGGCTGTTTCCAGGACATACCAGCGCTGCTGCACCCGCTCAAATGGCCGGACCAGGTAAAAATATTCCCTGTCGTACGGACCGAAGAGAATCTTTCGCAGATAGGTAAGGTCACCTTCCACTTCCTGAAAATCCTTTTCATAATACCGGGCGTTTTCTCTGGACCTTTCTCTTAAAGCTTCGATATCGCCGACGCCGGTATTGATAAGCATGAACTGTGAGTAGTGCTTGATCTCTTCTTTGGAACCCCATTCAGCCCAGGCCCGGCCCAATCTGGGAATATATTCCTTCTCCAGAGTCCCCAGAGGATCTTTTCCTTCTTCGATCCAGCCCCTGGTAAGATAGTATATCCCGGCATTATTCCGGCTGATCTGCCTGTATCTTTCCAGAGAGCCCAGGAAAAGAGCAATGCAGTCGTGAGCCTTGGTCACGGCCAGCCCCTGTTTCGGGGCTTTTACATTTACTATCCCGTTGGAGCAAAGTCCGTAGCCTAAAATTATTCTGGATGCGTAATTTTCAGCCTGATCCACCTGTTCCTGAATCATTTCCGGGAGCAGATGAGGCGAGCGGTGCATGTTCTGCGGCAGATATATTGTCTTGACCTCATCCTCATGTCCGCTGCGCAAAAGTTCGAGTTCAGGCCTGAAAACCCCGCAGGCGATAACCACCCGCGGGGACTTGGATTTGAGAACGCTGTCTTCTCCTTGATTTTCTCCCTTGAACATGTCTTTTCCGATCATCCCTGTTTTTTTTAAATTTCCAGTTTGTTGGCCCGGTAAGCCTCCAGAAAGTTCATGCAGTAATCATCCTTGCCGGCAAGGGTTTCAGCAACGATGATATTTGCCATCATATTGGAATCCAGTGGATTGATGATGGCGGTATCCAGCCCCTTAAGCACGCTCATGATCACAAATGCTCTGTTCAGGAGGGGCCTTTTGGGCAATCCAAAGGATATATTGGACATGCCGCAGATAGTATGCACGCTTTCCAGCCTGGTCATAATCATTTCTATGGAGTCTAAAAATTCAACCCCATATGATTTGTTCGTAGAGATAGGCTGGACCAGGGGATCCACATATATGTCATCTGGATTTACGCCTTTTTGAACCAGAACATTGACCAGCTTTTCTGCAATAGAGAAGCGGTCATCAGCGGTCTCCGGCATCCCCTCGTCACTCATGCATAAAGCAACAACCTTGCACTTATATTCAGCAATTATGGGGAGCAGGTTTTCAAAACGGTCCTTTTCCAGTGAGATGGAATTGAGCATGGGAATGCCCCCCTTGTGCATCTTCAATGCCGATTCTACAACAACCGGGTCGGGGCTGTCTATACAGCAAGGGACATCAACTTCTTCCTGAACCAGATTTATAAGCCATTGCATATATTCCTTTTCTCTGCCTACAAATATCCCGGCGTTGACGTCTATGTAATGCGCTCCATGTTCGTATTGTTCCCTGGCCAATTTTTTTATGGTCTCTGCATCCTGAGTCTTGATGGCTTCGCCCACGCTTTTTCTGCTGGCGTTTATCAGTTCTCCGACTATGTGCATAATAACCTCCATTTTGAAAATTATTTAAGCTTATCAGGTGTTCAATTGCCGAATATAAAACAGCAGCTGTCAATCACAGGATGCTGATTCTGTTTCGATTCCCGAGAATTCCATGCTTTCTGCGTATAATTCCATAAATTTTGGAGACTGAGCCACTGATACATGTTCAATGTCCTGAATACAGGTCTCCAGAAAACGTCGATAAGAGATATCAGTAAGCATCCAGACGCAACCGCTGCGACAGGCATTTCCGGCGAATTCCACCCGATCCTTTGTTCCTTTGGGAATAATGCCTATTGTTTCAAGATTTTCCGGGTCCAGATAGAATCCGAAGCCGCCGGCAATAATTATTGAATCCAGGTCCTCAACCCTGCAGCCCGCTTCATCCATAAGCACGTCTATGGCCGCGCGCACAGCGCCTTTGGCCAGCTGAACCTGGCGCACATCTCTTTGGGTAAAGGCTATGTCCCTGCCGAGTATAAAGGCGGTCTGGCCTTCAATTTCCCTGAGCCGTGAGCGTGCAGCCACGGGAAGTTCCGCACAAGGCAGACTGCAGTATCGTCCGGTCTGGTCAATAACTCCAAGACGCAGCAAAGCGGCAACCAGGTCCACAATGCCGCTGCCGCAGATGCCCCTTGGAGGAGCATTGCCCACAGTGGAAAGCAAAATCTTTTGACCATTGGTTGATACTGACTCAATTGCCCCGAATGATGCGCGCATTCCGCAGGACAGCCCCATACCTTCAAACGCGGGACCGGCCGCGGCTGAGCATGCCAGTCGTCTGCCGAAAAAATTAAGGGCGATTTCTCCGTTGGTGCCTACATCCACAAAAAGCACCGATTTGGTGTCATCGAAGAAATCACTGTGAATAAGCAGGCCCGCACTGATATCTGAGCCGATAAATGCATGCAGAACAGGGGCGATGTATACCCGGCCGGCTGGATTGATTCTTATCCCGAATTGCTTCACTGGATAGCTGATGCCGGTTTTGATATCCACAGTAAAAGGGATTGCCCCCAGGGGTGCGGGATCGATTTCGGCCAGGATCTGGAGCATGGTCGTATTGCCTCCAACAACGACATCCAGGATCTCCTGACGTTTGGATTCGGAATCGACACATACTTCGTGGATCAGTTCATTTATGCCCTTGCGTACCGATTCAGCCAGTTCATGAAGTCCTTCCTGGGTGGAGCCGTGCTGAATCCTGGTCATTACGTCGTGCCCGAAATTAATCTGAGGATTAAGCCTTGAAGCAGTAGCCAGTTCCACTCCGGTTTTCAAAGAAACCAGAGTGACCACTATAGTGGTGGTGCCCAGGTCAATGGCCAGACCCTTTGGCTCATAATCGTCTTCCCAGATATTTAAAGCCTGGGCTTCTGGAAAATTATCATAGATAAACTCAGTGGTGTTCTGATGATCCAGAACTTTGACCGCGCTGACCAGCCTGTAGGTCGGAGCCAGTTCTCCTTCAAGAATGGTCTGCGACTCCCTGAAAATCTTGGCATCGCGGACAAAATTCATGGACAGCTTAATGGTCATATCCTGTTCAGGAATGACCATACAAGTCAAACGATATCCTTTTTCCAGATCGCTTTCTGAAACATGCTCATTAGGTGTGTAAGGAACACTTTCATGTTCTGTTATCCAGACGCCGCAACTCCCGCAAAGGCCGTTTCCATTGCAGGGGCTTTCCACATTTATGCCTCGGCGAAGCAGAATATCCCGGAGGGTTTCTCCTTCACGGGCTTCTATGGTTACATCTATGGGCTGAACTTTTATCCGGGGCATGGTGTTTTCACTTTTCAATCCCGTTTACGAGTCAAAGTTATGGTTTCCTGCAGATCTTCAGCCAGGGCTTCCAGGTCTCTTCGCAGGGACTTGCCGTTGACTTTCTGGGGCACCTCTATGGCGATGCGCATGGTAAAAATCGGCTGCTGCAAATGTCTGGACCGGTCAACCTTGGTGCTCAGCTTGATTATGTTAATTCCCCTGCTGGCCAGCAATTTGGATGTACGGTAAACTATTCCGGCCTTATTGGTTCCCCGCACCCGTATTTCATAATGGGGTTCACTTTCTCTTGCCCTGGACAGTTCAATTTCATCATGCTCCATTGGGAAAACATGCACCTGCAGGTCATCTTTATGTTCCAGTAATTGAAGGTTGTCTTCCAGTCGTCTGTATTGTTCATGATCATTTGCGACCACATGGATCATCAGGGTGAAGTGTATTCCCATAAGAGTCATATAGGAGTTTTCTATGCTGCAGGCCGCAGTATAGATGGCCTCAGTCACTTCAGCCACCACACCTGGTCTGTTGCTGCCCATAGCCGCAAGAATGTACTGATGTTGCATTTAAGTTCTCTAGAAGTTTTTTGTTTTTAGTGCTTTTATAAAATTTATCGGCAAAAAGCCTCAAGATCGAATTTTGAGCTTAGCTTTATGCTGATAACATTTGATTTTCTTATTATTAAATTCCGGGAACTGAACCCAATCCTTAATCCTAAATCCTTGATCCTGAATCCTTAATCCTTGATCCTGAACCCATCCTTATCCGTCACCCGAATTGCTCGGAAAGCTTGGGGTTGCCTACAGCCCTGGCTTGAATCCGCTGCAGAGCACCTTCGATCTTCCTGTTCATTTTCAGCCGGGGATTATCCGCTCCAGCCTCTTCAGCTGCAAAACGAGCTGATCTTCCGGTTTTTCTTTCCGCAAAAGCCAAAGCTTCTTCGGCTTCTTTGAAAGATGTCTTTTCTCCTTCGAACTGCACAATGTAAGATCGGGAAGAATCTGATTCCTGGAGATAAATAAGCGCTTCCTTGTCCACTACAACCGATCCGGCAACCGCACCCACAGCATTGGCAACTTCAGGGTGATCGGGCAGCTCAAATCTGGAATTAAGCTTCTCAGCCACCAGACGCACGAAAATCTGTGCGGGCGCACCGATGCCGATGACCGGGAACCGGCTGGACAGACTTATGCTTATACAGTGATCCTTTTTGTGAAACCCTTCTTCGAAGAACCAGTCGGCCCATTCTCCGTCAGGTTCTTCAGGCAGATTATCGGCATTGCCGTGCCTGGCCAGAAAAATTAAAGCTTCCCTGGTCAGCCTGAAGACAATATGCTCCATGAGTCTGGCTGAGAATTCCCCGGGATCCAGATCATGAAGACTGCAGGCATACTGAAGGGCTTTTCTGGCTGCATCAGCATTGTCCAGGTTCAGCTCACCCCTGGCGTGTAAAATGTCGGTCGGGGTAAGCGTGGAAACTCCCACGATTCTTTTCTGGATCAGGTCTTCCGCATTGAGCTGGACAGGATGGTTAAGTTTCATCCTGTCCAGCAGTTCTGCAACGCTGACAGGTCCCTGAGCCAGCATTTCCAGGAGCGCCGTTTTTCGGGAATGAGCAGGCAAGGGATCATCATGATCTAATTCCCTGGCCAGGAACCAGTATTCAATATTATTCCGGCTTTTTCCGGTGCGATGCTTTTTATCTATGTTCAGCAGTTTTTCTTCCACCTGTGGATGCATGGCTGCCAGTCTTGACAACGGAACCACTCTGTTTGGTCCGACACGAAATTCCTTTTTGGAAATTATATCGATTCTGCTGTCGCAACCGATGCAGACTGTGCGTATGCGGGCTGCCTGAACAGAGGTTTCCATGGTTCCAACCCTAGCGCCTTCATCAGAGACGTTGATATTGCCGTTTTCGATCAAAGCCATATCTGTTGTGGTACCGCCCACATCAATGACCAGGGCTCTCTCCTGACCGGACAGAAAGCGTCCGCCTATGGCACTGGCAGCGGGTCCGGAAAGTATGGTTTCTACGGGTTTTTGCGCAGCCTCGGTATAAGGCATTAGAGATCCGTCTCCCTTGACGATCATCAATGGGGCCTTTAACCCGAGATCTCTTAGAGAAGATTTAACCGCCTGAATAAATTCATGCATGACTGCCACCAGGGAGGCATTTAAAGATGCCGTCGTCGCACGCTTGACGGAGTCCAGCCTGGTTGAGAGCTGGTGTCCAAGGACAACCGGCATGTCTGTTATTTCCCGCACCGCCCGCAATACCTTTTCTTCGTGCTCTGGATTCAGGGGGCTGAAGTAGCTGGAAATCGCCAGAGCTTCCAGATCGACTGCGTGACCTTCGACCCAGGAAAGGATTCCTTCCAGATCAGGCGGACACTGCTCTTCACCCTGGGCGTTATGTCCTCCTTTGAAATAGGCGAAACTTTCAGTGGCAAATCTGGCGTCAAGACCATAGCCTTCAATGAGTTCGCGGTCATATCCAATAAGGATCAGGCCTACCTGTTTGGTGTTGCCCTCGGCAATGAAGTTGGTGGCCAGGGTACTTGAAATTCCCACCAGCTTGACCTGTGAGGGGTTGTGAATTCTGAGCTGTTTGAGAACTTTTATGATGCCGGTGGTTAGATTTTCATAAGTTGTCAGTGTCTTGGCCGAAGCCAGAATCTCCCTGGTCCGGTAGTCCATGAGCACACCATCGGTATAAGTGCCTCCGGTATCAATACCAACAACATAATCCCTTTCAATATCTGTTTTTATAATTTGATCCCATGGGTTGCGGGTGTTCAGTTTGAGTGCAGTCATAATCATTCTTGCTTAAGTAAGTTTGAAATAAGTTAAAAAACTCCGGAACAGTGATCAGAAACCAGGAGCAGAACCACGCATCCTGCGAGACTGTTGCCTTAAGTCTAAGAAGCTTAGAAATAAAATAAGTTTCTGGTATATGCTTATTTATTCTGTTTTTGCGTCCTGTTGCCGGTTTCTGTCACCGCATTACCAAGGTTTACAGTCCTTCTTTTTCAACTCTTTCCACTGCGCCGTCGATAACCTTCTGAATATCTTTTTTCACTTCTTCGGGCACTCTGGAAATGGGTCCTTCATGATTTTCAAGAATATCGCGGGTCTTTTCCATGATCCGGTCCTGCATGGTCTTTCGCCCGGATTTGTCCCAGTCTTCATAGCTCTGTCGATCCATCAGGGTAGGGCGCCAATGCTTGCGGAACCATTTCATGGTGTGGTCTTCATAGAGATAATGACCACCTGAGCCTACGCTGTTGATTACGTCCACGGCCAGTGTCTCTTCGGTGACCTCTATGCCTTCTTCAATGATTCTGGCCATGCTGATGATTTCATCATCCATGACCGTCTGGAAGATGTCTCCGGTCTTGCCTGACTCGGTATAGCCGCAGTCATGAACAAAATTGGCCCCGGTAAGCATGGATGTATGTATTTGCAGAGTTGCCTCTATGCCGGACTGAATCTCCATGACCTTGGTGTCGGTACACCCGGCTGTTCCGAACATCGGCAGTCCACAGTAACGGGCCATTTCAGTCAGGCCGCCGCTCAGCACGTTCAATTCCGGCGCTCCATATGAATAGATGCCCCGGCGCATGTCCAGAATGGATTGTACTCCGCCCAGAATAATGCAGGTTCCCGGATTTATGAGCTGAGACAGAACAACGCCCACCATTGATTCAGAAAGAGCTACCACCAGCTGGCCTGCGTGAGTGGCCGGAACCGTTCCTCCGCCGATTGCGCATGGACTGTAATCCTGTGGTATCCCGTGTTCGGCACAGTACATGAGCTTGTCAATGGCGTGAAAATCGCTGACGAGTGGAGAAATGGGCTCACTGTACAAAATGTAGTTTGGCTTTTTCTTGAAAGCTTCTTCTCCACCGGCCATTATGCACCCTATGCGGTGCAGATCTCTGGCTCCGCCTCGATGATAGGACCAGGCCATAATCGGTGTGGTGGTATTTTGGATCATGTCCGCAAACTCAAATACGTCATCAGTCCCTCTGGGTACATCGCTTATGGTAACAAGTCCCTCCACAAAACCGATGTTGGGCAGGGCATCGCACACCCTGGCCACTGTTGTGGCATCCTTGCGCAGACATTTCCTGCGTTCCAGAGTCCATGGATCCCTGAAATAGACAAGAGTAGGACCCGGGCCGAAATAGCTGCGGTTTTCCTCAATATAAATGCGGGGGTTGCCTTCCCAGTCAAAGATCGTGGTCATCAATGGAACGGACTGCAAAGCCTGGCGGACAAGATTGGGCGGAATATAAACCCTTACTCCATCCACCTTGCATCCATGTTTCTTGAAAATATCCCGGGCCTGTTCGTGGTGAACATTTGCTCCGGTATCCTGCAGGACTTTGAGCATTCCATGAAAGATGGTCTGCTTCTGATCCTCGGATAAAAATGAAAACCTTGGACTGCGATTAACAATGCAGTTGGTTTTATCATTAGCCATAAAAATCCTCCTCGGGGTGTTTACTGTGGACCTTTTAGGAGCAGTGAATCATAATTTAAGGTGAAGCAGTCTCCTGCAGACAAAAGATTTTCTGCCGGATCCAAAACTTCTTCATAAATTCAATTTCCAGAACCTAATTGATTGTTCATTAATGACGCTTTTCAGCAGCATTAATTATTTCTTCAAGCTCCTGGCGGATTTTGTCATCTATGGGCTCAGGATAATGTTCCCTGAGAATGCGGTCTGTTTCCTCGCGGATACGATCATTCATGGTCTTTTTACCCTCGCGGACCCATGTCTCGTAATCCGATCTATCCTGAAGCCTTGGCTGAAACCATTCCTTATAATGCTTCAAGGTATGTTCCGTGGTCAGGTATTCACCGCCGGGGCCTATCTTGTCGATAAGCTCTAAAGCCAGATATTCCTCCTCGGTATTGATCCCTTTGCCCATCTGTCTGATCATCGCGATGATTTCGTCGTTCATGACCAGGCTTTCCAGAGAGGCGTTTACTCCGCTGTCTATATAGCCAACATCATGTACAAGGCTGGCTCCGGACAAATAGGCGTAAAAATTGCTGGTTGCCGATTCAATAGCTGCCTGTTCGTCAAGAAC
This sequence comes from Desulfonatronospira sp., assembly GCA_007125075.1. Lineage (GTDB taxonomy): Bacteria > Desulfobacterota > Desulfovibrionia > Desulfovibrionales > Desulfonatronovibrionaceae > Desulfonatronospira. The sequence continues at coordinate 42,852 of SLDX01000036.1, read as the reverse complement.
CTTGGCATCGGTGCATCCTCCTGTTGAAAACATGGGCAGACCGATCCATTTGGAGATATCCGTGTTGGCTGCAGATGCCAGTGACAGTTCGGGTGCTCCATAGGAGTAGGTGGTGGTGATCATGTCCAGGACAGTGGTCACTCCGCCCATAATCAGGGGCATTCCAGGCTTTTTCAGATAAGTCAGCACCGAGGCCATAAGGGTTTCCGACAGAGACTGGACCAGCATCCCGGCCATGGTCGCAGGTGCAGTAGCTCCTGAACTGGGGCAGGGGGTATACATGCACGGGATGCCTTTTTCCGCGCAGAACAGGAGTTTTTCAACTGCCGTGCGGTCATTCTTGAGCGGGGAAATCGGTTCAATATAGGTTACAAATAAGGGGTTCAGGCTGTATTCCTTTTCATCCCCGCGGAACAGGGCGGCCATTTTCCACATATCCTCAAGGCCTTCCCCGTCTACAGTGGTCAAGACCATCGGCTTGGTGCAGCCTTCAAGCATGGCCATGAACTGGTGCCGGTCATAGGTCTGGGGATTGGGTACATCCTGGACAATACCGTGGGACATGAAAAAGTCCAGATTCGGAAGATAATCAACGATCCTTGCCGCATTGACCACATCTTTATATTCTGTGCGCCTGCGTTCACCTGTTTCCCGGTCATAAGTAAAGGGCAGGTCGGATCCGGTTCCAAAATTGACCACGTTTTTTTCCAGTTTAATGGTATTTTTGCCCGTTCTTCCAGTCAGATTTATTTTGCGGGGATGACACTTAATGGCTCTTTCCACCAGAGACAGCGGTATTCTGACCAGATTGCCGTCTGTCACCACAGCTTCGCTGTTTTTGAACAGCTCCAGTGCTTCATCGTGATGAAAGCGCGAGCCGGTGCTCTGGATAACGTCCAGAGCTGCTGAGTAGATCATCTCGATCTGATTTTCGGACAGGACCTGAAAATAAGGGGTTGTCTGTATGGTTTGGTTGATTTTAGGCATAATAAGGCTCCTGTGTTCTTTTTTTCCAACTTTGGTTGATTTTTTTAAGCCTTGATCAGTTCCAGGGCTTTTTCTGTCCCAATGGACGCATTGGGAGCATAAGCATCTGCACCGATTTCACGGGCAAAATCATCAGTTACAGGAGCGCCTCCCACGATCACCTTGACCTGATCCCGGATGCCTGCTTCCTTTAAAGCATTTATAACTTCTCCCATTTTGGGCATAGTGGTGGTCAAAAGAGCGGACAAGCCAAGTATCTGGGGTTTTTTTTCTTTGACCATATCCACTATATCCTCTGTCTTGCGGTCTATGCCCATGTCGATGATGTTAAAACCAGCGCCTTCCATCATCATGCCGGCCAGGTTCTTGCCTATGTCATGCAGATCGCCCTGCACAGTGGCCATGACCACGGTACCGGCCCTGGAGCCGCCTTCTTCAGAGAGAACGGGGCGCAGCTTGTCCATGGCGGCATGCATGGCTTTAGCCGAGCGCAGAACTTCGGGAATAAACATTTCGCAGTTCTTGAATTTTTTCCCGACAACATCCATGCCTGCAAAAAGTCCTTTCTGTAAAACTTCATCAGGATCAACGCCTTCATCCAGCAGTTCCTGAGTTAGCGCAGCGACTTCATCGATTTTGCCGTGCAGCAGACCGTCAGCAATTTTTCCAAATTTTTCAGACATACTCAGCCTCCTTGAGTTTTGATTTGCCGGTATATGCGGCAGCTCAGTTGATTATTCTTTTTAGGTGCAAGTCAGGAATGTGTATGGGGATCAGCTTGCACGCCGTGAGCAGGATGCCCGCGGTAATTATCCAGGCATGTTTCGGCAGGGAACCGAAACCGGTGATTTTTGATCAAGAGATGCAGCAGCTTTTTTTCTGTCTGTATGTCATGTCCAGTGTGTCCTGAGTACAGCAGGATGCAGAACCATATAACGTTGCACCTTATTAATGCGAGCTGTGTATCGTTGTCAGGGCAAGCATCGCAGTGAGAAACAGAAAGCAACATTGTCCTGAAAATAATGATTTGTTGTGAGTTGAAATCATGGTTTTTAAATAGTTAAAGCTTTAAACTCCAATGTCAAATGTTTATGGCTTTACATAATTTTCTCCTGCCCGTCTTTCTGATTTATATAATTCTTATTACAAATTAGAACGTTTTTCAACCCAAAATGTAATGACTCCAAATATCAAGATTAATCCTCGATTCAGAGGCAGACTTTTTTATTTGGCATTTTCAGAATCTAATTGATTTATTTAATAATTTAAACGGCTTAATTGTAGATAGGGAAAAACAGGTCAACAAAAAAAGATTTTTTATATCTAAAAAATAATGTAAATATTTGTAATAATTAGCTTACTTTCTTTTGTCTGCATGGCCTGAAATGTAATAATGTTTATCAAAAATTGTTATACTTCATGATTTCGAATCGCCGATATATAAATTTATTTTTAGCTGAACTTTGTCTTGACCCTTTGAAAGAACTCTTTGTAAAATATCCTCGGACTTCAAAAGGGCTAAAGGGCTCCCAGGGACATGATTTCATGCTTCTGGGAGCTTGTGATTTTTATCGGGGAAGTGAGCGCAAGAATAAGCGCGTGACTGAGGGCAGGATCAAGCTGCGGCGTCAGGGCATGAGATATGATGCCTTAAAACCCGCAATATTCTTATACTGGTAAATTTTAGATACTGGAAGCTTAGCCAAGAGAGACTGACATGACTTTTTATCTGCAGAAATACGCTTACACCATCTGGTGGAATCTGCTTTTGCTGACCCTGGGTTCGGTGATCCTTGCTCTGGCCCTTAAAGGCATTGTCGTCCACCACCAGTTTATCCCCGGCGGAGTATTCGGAGTAGGACTTCTAATATTTTACGTCAATCCCGTCCTGTCAGCAGGGATCTTGTTCTTTCTATTGAACATTCCTCTTTTTATACTGGGCTGGATGTATGTAAGCCGAAGGTTTTTCCTGTACAGCCTGTATGCCATGGTGGTGGCAACCCTGGCCTATGAGCTTTTACCTTTTGATCTGGGTATACAAAACCAGTTTTACGCAGCTGTGGCAGCTGGATGTATAGGAGGACTGGGTTGTGGTATAGTTCTCAGATCGCTGGGCTCAAACGGAGGATTGGATGTGGTCGCGGTCATGCTCAATCAGAAATACAATTTAGGAATCGGCAAGTTTTACTTTGTCTTTAATTTCTTTCTTTTCTCTGTAAGCCTGTTCATAATCGAGATAGACCTCATTATTGCTTCCCTGATCCTGGTGTTCATCATGTCTTATATTATTGAATACACCCTGAGCATGTTCAATAATAGAAAACTGGTCATGATAATTTCCGAGCACAATGAAGAGATAGCCAAAGACCTGATGCACAGACTCAAGGTCGGAGCCACCTTTCTGCGGGGCAGGGGAGCCTACTCCGGACAGGACAAGAATATTATCATGACCATAACCAACAATATCATGCTCAAACAGCTGGAGCAGGCCGTCTTTTCAATAGATCAGCAGGCCATTTTTATTGTTGAAAACACTTTTAACGTTCTGGGAACAAGCTTCAGCCATCGAAAAATGTATTAACAGACGATAAAGAACCCTTGGATGTTTGAAATCAAAGTTCCTGCCGGGCAGGTCAGGAACCGGTTCATTCCTTATCCTGCCCGCTATGGATACGGATAAGAATCTCTTCCAGAGGTCTTTTAGGGACATGGTGCACTTTTTTTTCGTCGCGCCAGTAATTGATGTCCTGACCAGGCTTAAGCGTTTCCAGAATCACTTTTTCCCTGGGCCTGCCCAGAGCCAGGACAAGAAGTATTTGAAGATGATCAGGAACCTGCAGCATCGGGTTCAGTTTTTCCTTGTTTATTGAACCAAGGATGCAGCCGCCAAGCCCTGATTCAGTGGCACCGAGCATGATGGTCTGAGCAGCTATGCCCATATCCCAGACAGCGGTTTTGGCTTTAGTTTTTTCACCCAGTATGACAATATATGCTGATGGTCTCTCTCCTTCTGCAGGTCCGGGCCATTCCTTCAAAAGAGCAGCCCAGGAAAGGCAGGTAAAAATTTCTCTGTTTACTTCCGGATCATTGCTGATGATGTATCTCAAAGGCTGCAGATTGCCCGCCGAAGCTGTCAGCCTGGCCAGGTCCACCAGGGAAGTCAGGGTTTCGATACTTACCCTGTGCTGTTCATTAAAACGCCGGAAACTTCTGGTTCTGACCACCATTTCGTGAAGATTCATTTCTCGGCTTCCATTTCTTTTTGCCAGTTTTCGGCCATTTCTCTTAAAACCTGTGCATACTCTTTTTTAAGCCTGTTCATGTAGTCCGGATCAGCTTTTCCTTTCCAGGTTTGAACCTCCAGATATCTGGAAGGAATCTTAACCTCTTCCGGCTTGAATCCTGTTCTGAATTTAAGCGCCCAGCGGTGGGCCTTGATGTTTTTAACTACAGCGTCCAATTCGTGTTCATTGAATGAATAGCCAACTGAATTCAAGGCTTTGAGCAGGTTGTTTTTAGGGTATACTTTACGGGCGAAAAGGCAGCCGACCATGGAACACATGAGAACCCGGTAATCTTCCTGATCCTGCATAAAGCTTATCGCTTCCCCGGTATCCTTGGAATCCTTCTCCTGGTCGAAACTGTAGGCTCCGGTATCAAGGTGAGAATGCCTGAGGCCCAGAGCCTGACTTACGTAATAGTTCTCCCCTGTAGCGTATCCTGCCATCTCCTGACCCAGTACACAGGCGAAGTCCTCTCCACCGAATTTTTCTGCAGCCACCATTGTGCCCATAGCCAGGGTCTGATAGAATTTGTTGGGTTGTTCAGCAATGTGCCTGAGTCCTTCCTGATAGGCCTGAACGTTTCCGAATTCAAGAGGAGCCAGAGTCTGATCTTTGGTTATCAGGCCTTTTTCCAAAGCTTCGGTCGCCCAGGCCAGGGCAACTCCGGCGCTTATGGCATCAAGACCCAATTTTTCAACATCCTCAAGCAAGGTGAGCACCCCGGGCCCGGATGCAACGCCCAGCATACTGCCTACTCCGAATATGGGTTCATAGTCGTAGGATACCTGCCTGTAGAGATATTCATGCTCCTTTCCAAACCGTTCACGAAGAAGTCCGATATGAATGCAGCCGACAGGACAACCGGCGCAGGCCACTTGCCTTAACAGGAGGTCCCTGGCGAATGTCTCACCGGAGATGGCTTCCACCCCTGGATCGTGAGTGCTTTGGAGATTGCGCCATGGAAGAGCGTGCAGTTCATTGAGGGGAATGAGGTTTTCCGGTGTACCCAGGTCGTGATATTTGCGCATGGTTCCGCTTTGAACTACTTGAGTGTAGATTTCATCATAGACTTTTGTGTATTCCTTTCTCAGTTCAGGATCCAGATCCATGTGGCTGTCCCCGGAGAGTATGATTCCTTTGATGTTCTTGATTCCCATGACCGTGCCGCCGCCCATGCGTCCGAAATGCCTGTAGGTATCCACATTGATGCAGGAATAACGGACCAGGTTTTCACCGGCTGGTCCTATGCGCAGAATGCTTCTGTGTCCGGGATTTCTCGGTTTCATGGTCCGCATTTTCTTGCCGGTCTTGAATATGTCCATACCTTTCAGAAAATGTACGTCCTGGACATGAACTTCCTTGGAGCCAAGACCGACGCAGATCAGCTTTCTGGCCCGGCCTTTGAGCACCAGGGCGTCGTAGCCTGCGAATTTGAGGGCCAGGGCCGAGCGTCCACCCGCGTGAGATTCAGCATACTGGCCGTTGTAGGGAGACATGAAGCCCAGAACGGTTTTACTCATAAGGGGAAAATAGCCTGTCAGCGGTCCAATCGCCAGAATCAGCGGCTGGTCGGGATGAAAGGGGTCCTCATCCATCAAGGCGTAATGACTGAAAAGTCCCGCGGAAAGACCGCTGCCTCCCAGCCAGGTGTTCCGGGTGTCAAAATATTCAACTGTGGATTTCTCCCTGGATAAATCCACAACCATAACCTTGAATCTATTCCGCATTTTTTTTCTCCTTGGATACATCCATCATTTCCAGACAATCGTGCGGGCAAAAAGAGACGCATCTGCCGCAGTGGATACATAATACCGGCGTAGACCATTCCGGATCAAAATATATCGCATCTACCGGACAGGCCTTGGCGCACTCGCCGCAGTTTATGCACAGCTTTTCCCTGAAAATTACCCCGCCGCCTTTTCTTTGGCGCAGAGCATCAGTAGGACATGCAGCAGCGCAGGGCGCCGGATCGCAGGCCAGGCAGACTCCGGCTTCAAATCCTGTACTTATGCCGCCGGATGAACGGATCTGAATGCCTGCCCTTTTCCACGACAATGACTTGTAGACACTGCGGGCACAGGCCAGAGAACATGAATAACAGCCAATGCATCTTTCCATGTGGGGTGTTCGAAGTACCTTCACAGATTTCCTCCGGTTCGGTGGGTAAATTTATATTTTACCTTGGTTGAAAGATTTATTATAGTTATTGCCGCTATGCGGTTTTTTACAGCAAAATAAAATATTCATTATCATCGTTTTGTAAAGTTTATGCAATAAAATTCATAAGATTCAGAAAGTACCTTGCCTCAATAAAACCTTTGCATCAGGAGCAGGAAAGATGTCTTTTAGCAGAAGAGTTTCCAGTATTCAACCATCGGCTACTCTGGCTATTAATGCCAAGGCTCAGGAAATGCGTTCCAGAGGAGAGGATGTAGTCAGCCTGGCAGTCGGCGAACCTGATTTTCCCACGCCGGAGCACATAATCCTGGCTGCCAAGCAGGCCCTTGATGACGGATTTACCAGATATACGGCAGTGCCCGGCATACCCGAACTGAGAAAAGCGGCAGCAGGATACTTTTCCGGAACATACGGTATTGAGTGCTCCTGGACGGAAGTCATGATTTCCAACGGCGGAAAACAATGCCTGTATAATCTGCTGCAGGCCCTGATAGATCCGGGAGACGAGGTGCTCATACCCGCTCCTTATTGGGTAAGTTATCCAGCCTTAGTCCAGTTGGCAGAAGGTACCGCTGTAATTGTACCCTCTGAACCGGATGACAATTTTCTGATAAGCAAAAAAAAGCTGGAAACTCTGGTTACTCCAAGGACAAAGGTGTTAATTCTTAATACCCCTTCAAATCCGACAGGATGTCATTATTCCCGCAGCAAGCTTGAAGAGTTGGCTGAATGGGCGGTTTCCAGGAATATCTTCGTTATCTGCGACGAGGTGTACGATCAACTGGTATATCCACCTGCGGAGCCTGCATCCTTATGTTCCTTCTGGGCCGGTCATCCGGAAAAAGCAGCTGTGGTCAACGGACTGTCAAAGACCTTTTCCATGACCGGATGGCGGGTCGGCTTTGTCCTTGCCCATCAGGATCTGATTAAAGCCATGAGCAAGATTCAGGGCCAGTCAACTTCCAATGTCTGCTCCATATCCCAGAAAGCTGGCCTGGCAGCCCTGGAAGGTCCTTTCGAAATGGTGGCCGGTATGCGGGAAAGCTTTGTCCGGCGCAGAGATATGGCCCTGGATATTATTTCTTCCTGGAGGGGGGCTGTGTGTCCCAAACCGGATGGGGCTTTTTATGTCTTTCCCCAACTTGACTATTTTTACAATACTCAGGTGGACAGTTCCACAAAGTTGTGCCAAGCTGTACTTGAAGAAGAAAAGATCGCTTTGGTCCCGGGGGAAGCTTTTGGCGATGATCGCTGCGTCCGTATTTCCTACGCGGTTCAGGAAGATATTCTCATGGACTGTCTGTCCAGGATAGGGAGATTTCTTTCCAGGTTGTAGGCGTTTCTGGAATCAGGAGTCAGGAATCAGGAGTCAGGATCAGGAGTCAGGAGTCAGGAGTCTGGAATCAGGAGTCAGGATCAAGGATTAAGGATCAAGGAGCCTTTTTTTACAGATGTCTCTGGTTATTCGATCCTTTTCAGTGCTGAATAGCATAAAAAAAATTTTTATTGGCAAATTTTTGCTGTTTTCTGTAAAATGATTTTGAATAAAAATATTGAATACGCCTTTCCGGGTCTGCACAAATCAAAAATTATGGCTTTTTCTTTTTCAAAACCTTTGCTTTTTAAGGACCAGGTCTACATTTCAGCCTGCAAGATCAACCTGCGCAGTTGTCCAGGGCGGGAGTTTCAGCTTGCTTAAGCCCTTATTTCGTTTTGATCCATCCAAACCATTTCCTTTTGTCAAGTTTTTGTCCTGGAGTTCACTGATTGTGATTCTGGCCTCCACCTTGGCTCTTTCTGCGTTCATCGCCAACTATGCCCGTGAAACCGTCCTGAACAAAAACCATGAATTCGCACTGCTTCTGGCTGAGAACCTCAACCACCAGATCTATCAACGTTTCACTCTGCCCACAGTTCTGGGTTTCGGACGCATAGAGCTGCGCCAGAGAGCTCAATACGAACGGCTGGAACAAGTGATCCGATCCACCATCCACAGTTTTCATGTCCTTGATGTGAGCATATATGACCACCAGGGGATGGTTTCCTATTCAACCAGCGAGGATCTCGTAGGCAGGGATGATCTGGCCGACAGAAGCATAAAAAACGCATTTGATCAAGGAATGCACAGCTTCAAACTGCAGAAAAACATCTCCAACTGGCAGGCCATGTTCAGCTTTTCTCTGGAATCGGATTCAATAGTTCTGCGGACAGTCTATCCTTTAAGAGCTGAAAGGACATTGGGGATTAAAGACGACAACATAATGGGGATACTTGAATTCACACAGGACATTACAGCTGATTATGAAACAGTGGTCCGGTTTCAATTGATGATCCTGATCGGTTCTTTTACTTTTTCACTGATTCTTTTTCTTTTGCTGTACATGATAATTCTGCGTACAGACAAGATGCTGGTGCAGAGGATACGGGAGAAGGAAAAGCTGGAAAAAGAACTGCACCAGAACGAAAAGCTTGCAAGTATGGGCAGGGTGGTTGCAAGCATTGCTCATGAGATTCGAAATCCGTTGGGCATTATTCGCAGCAGCAGCGAAATTCTGCACAATAGAGCAAAAAAAGAAGGATCAGCCAGTGCCCGGCTCCTGGAGGCCATATTTGACGAGTCAAAAAGGCTAAGTCAAACCGTCAACGACTTCCTCGATTACGCAAGACCCAAGCGGCCAAAGCTTGAAGGGGTCGATCTGGTCAGTGTCTGGGAAGAGGTAATTTCTTTTTTGAAGTCGGAAATTGAGAAGCAGGGTCTTGTTCTAAAAAAGTCTTTTCCAGCGCACTTGAAGGTCTCAGGGGATAAGGACTTGCTCTACAGGGCCTTTTATAATATATTGATAAATGCTATACAGTCTACGCCATCCGGAGGCTATATACGGGTGGATATCCTCATCAGGGATAAAGTGCCTGCTGTAATTGTTGAAGATTCCGGCTCAGGATTCGAGTTGTCCATGCTTGATCGATATATAGAGCCTTTTTACACCACCAAGGATACAGGCACCGGACTTGGGCTGGCTATTGTTTCCGGTATTCTGAAAAACCACGGTGCTGACATGCATCTGTCCAATGCCCCGGGTGGGGGTGCGCGTGTGGAGATCAGATTCAATCCTGTGAACATGGAGTAAATCGTATTGATCAAGACATCGGTGACAGAAGCTTATCATGTTCTGATGAAGGCTCTGGTCCGGAACCTTAGAAGACAACTGTATGCAGGTTTGCAATTAATAATCCACGGAAACAGTGTATATGAACAGTCATATTTTAGTCATAGATGATGAGAAGAACTATCTCCTGATTCTTGAAACTCTGCTCGAGGAAGATGGCCATACAGTCACCGCCCTTTTTGATCCGGAGATGGCTCTGGATTATATGGAGGAATCCGAAGTCGATGTGGTCATTACGGATATGAAAATGCCACGCATCAGCGGGCAGCAGATACTTGAGCATGTCCAGAAGCAGCACCCGCACATTCCGGTGCTGATAATGACCGCTTACGGCAGCATTGACGGTGCTGTTGAAGCCATGCGCTGCGGCGCGTTCGACTACATTTCCAAGCCGTTTTCCAATGACGAGCTTATTCTTTCCGTGCGCAAGGCAGCTCTTCTATCCAGGGCTGAACAGGAAAAAAGATTTCTGACACAATCCCTGGCCGAACTATATGGTCCGCACAGACTGGTAGGCCGCAGCAGAGCCGTGCGCGAGGTTCTTCAGATCGTGGCCAAGGTGGCCCCTCAAAAATCAACCGTGCTTATCTCCGGAGAATCCGGAACCGGGAAAGAACTTATCGCCAAAGCCATTCACTATGCTTCTCCGCGAAAAGACGAACCTTTTGTTTCCATAAACTGTATGTCCCTGAGTCCCGGAGTTCTGGAGAGCGAACTGTTCGGACATGAAAAAGGTTCATTTACCGGAGCCATAGCCATGAAAAAGGGACGTTTCGAGCTGGCTCACGGAGGAACCCTTTTTCTGGACGAAGTGGGGGAGATGTCTTTGGAGCTGCAAGTCAAGCTCCTGCGGGTGCTGCAGGAAAAAGCTTTTGAGCGGGTTGGCGGTTCAAAGACTGTCCATGCCGATATCCGTCTGGTGGCCGCGACCAACAAGAATCTTAAACAGGCAGTAGATGAGGGACAGTTTCGCGAAGATCTTTACTACCGGTTGAATGTGGTCGATATACACCTGCCTCCGCTTCGCGAGAGGCGCGAGGACATACCCCTGCTGGTTGCCCATTTCCTGCAGAAGTTTTCTTCCGAAAATAATTACGAACAGAAAAAATTCGCTCCTGACGCACTTGAGTATCTTTCAGCCTATGAATGGCCGGGCAATGTACGTCAGCTGGAAAATGTCGTGGAGAGGTGCTTGGTTCTGGCTTCCAAGAACGAAATCGGGGTGGAAGATCTGCCGAGTGAAATCAAGGATGAGGAAGCTCAGTTCAAGAGTGCTGTGGATCTATTGCCTACGGAACTTGAGCTTGCAGGCACTCTGGAAAAGATTGAAGCTGCTTTGATCAGAAGGGCGCTGGTCAAGGCAAATTTCGTCCAGGTCAAAGCTGCGGAGCTGTTGAACATTTCCAAGAGTCTGCTTCAGTATAAGCTGAAGAAATATAATATTCAGGCCAAATGATTATAGAGGGCCATAAATGGACCCGGTGGATTTATTATTGCGCCGGCTGGGCAGGGGAGACCTGCAAGGCATTAAGGTTGCAGCCGAAAAAGTATTTCCGGCAAAGAATGGTGATTACGCAGAAATTTCCGGATTGCCTGAGCCGCTTTCCAGGGCGTTGATCAGGCTTGGAATAAGCAGGCTTTACACCCATCAGGCACGGGCTGCTGATCTGATTCGTTCTGGCCGGAGCGTAGTTGCCGCAACTCCGACAGCCAGCGGAAAATCGCTCATATACAACCTGCCTGTCCTTGAATCGATCCTGCTCGATCCTTCCGCCAGGGCTCTTTACCTGTTTCCGCTCAAAGCCCTGACCAGGGACCAGCTTTTAAATCTTGAGCAGCTGGGTTCACTCCTTCAAAATGAGGTCAGTCTTAAATGCGCCGTATATGACGGGGACACAGAGCCTCAGAAAAGGGCTGAAATTCGCGCTAATCCTCCTCATATTCTGCTGACCAATCCGGACATGCTGCACAGGTCCCTGTTGCCCCATCACCGCCGCTGGAAAAAATTCTTCTCCAGGCTCAGATACATAATTGTTGACGAGGTGCATACCTACAGAGGAATCATGGGGTCCAACATGGCCTGGGTGTTCAGAAGGCTCAGACGTATATGCAGTCACTATTCAAGACAAGAGCCTAACTTTATTTTCAGCTCGGCGACCATCGGCAATCCGGACAGGCTTTGCACCGCACTTACAGGTCTTAGTCCCGCCGTAATAGATGAAGGAGGCGCTCCAAACGGCAGAAAGAACTTTCTCCTTCTTGATCCTGAGCTGGGAGGAGCCGCAACAACCGCGATCCGATTGCTTAAGAATGCACTGGAACTGGGCCTCAGGACCATAGTATATACTCAGTCAAGGAAGATGACGGAACTGATAGCCATGTGGGCTGCTCAGAGTTCCGGAGAATTCAAACCATATATAAGTTCTTACCGGGCTGGATTTTTGCCCGAACAGCGCCGGGAAATCGAATACAAGCTTGCTTCGGGAAAACTACTGGCTGTGGTGTCCACCAGCGCTCTGGAACTGGGCATAGATATCGGACACCTTGATCTGTGCCTTCTGGTAGGTTATCCGGGTTCCATCATGTCCACAGTGCAGCGCGGCGGCAGGGTAGGCCGAAGCGGCCGGAACAGCGCGGTTATTCTCATCGGCCATGAAGATGCGCTTGATCAGTATTTCCTTCGCAATCCACAGAATTTCTTCCGCTTAAATCCGGAAAACGCGGTAATCAATCCGGACAATCCCGAGGTCATGCGCAGACATCTTGTTTGTGCCTCGGCAGAGTTGCCTCTGGGCATGCAGGAAGAGATGCTCGATGTGGAAGCCAGAAAGTGTATGCGGTCACTGGAAAGAGAAGGTCTGGTGTTCAGTGCAGCTGACGGGAGCTGTTATTTTCCGAAGAACAGCTATCCGCACATGGAGGTCGACTTAAGGGGCTCAGGTCAAACGTATAATATTTTTGATCAATTGACCGGTGAATACCTGGGAGAAATAGACGGTTTAAGAGTCTTCAAGGAAACCCATCCTGGAGCTGTTTACCTGCATCTGGGAGAAATCTATGTGGTGGAGAAACTGGATGCTTCTTCTTTTGCTGTTTATGTCCGGAAGAAGACACGACTGGCTTACTACACAAGACCTCTGGTCGAAAAGGTGACCAGTATCATTGAAGTCCAGAACTGCAAAACCACACCCTCCGGAGAATTATACTTTGGACGCCTGCAGGTCAGTGAGCAGGTCAGCGCTTATGAAAAAAGGCTGGTGCGCGGTCAGTCCCTGATAGGGCTGGTCCCTCTGGATCTGCCCCCTGTGAATTTCGAAACCCAGGGTCTCTGGTATACATTCAATGATGATGTCCGGCATGAAGTTGAAAAGCTCAGGCTGCACTTCATGGGCGGTCTTCACGCCCTGGAGCATGGTCTTATCGGATGTATGCCCCTGATAATCCTTACGGAACGAAATGATCTTGGCGGTATAGCCATACCGTATCATGAACAGCTCAAAAAAGGAGCGGTATTTATTTACGACGGCATTCCGGGAGGCATAGGCCTTTGCAGACAGGCATTTGAAACGGACAATGCCCTTGTGTCCAGGGCTTTGCAGATAATTTCTTCCTGTACCTGCGAAAACGGCTGCCCTGCATGCATTCACTCACCCAAATGCGGTTCAGGAAACAGACCATTGGATAAGGATGCAGCCCTGCACATGCTTAAAAGTCTGACCTGTGAACAGGACAACACCCTAAATTCAGGCGGGTTTGTGCTAAAGAAGCAGGAATCCGGGAAAATATCCAAAACCCTTCAGTCAGTTTCTGATTATGCTGTCCTTGATGTGGAAACCAGACTTTCAGCTCAGGAAGTGGGGGGCTGGCAGAACTGTCATCTTATGGGCATCAGTTGCGCGGTGGTTTATGATTCCAGAAATGACGATTTTGTGACCTTTAACCAGAACCAGGGCCTGCGGTTGGCGGATTATCTTGAGCAATTTCCTCTGATCGTAGGCTTCAATCTCAAGAAGTTTGATTACAGAGTGCTTAAAGGGCAGATCGAATATAATTTTGATTCCCTGCCCACACTGGACATATTGCACCGGGTGGAGTCCAGGCTTGGTCATCGTCTGTCCCTTGATCATCTGGCCAGGCATACACTGGGAATCATCAAGTCAGCCAACGGATTGCTGGCTCTGAAGTGGTGGAAGCAGGGACAGGTGGACAGGATCATTGATTATTGCCGTAGAGATGTTTCAATTACCAGAGATCTGTATCTGCACGGCAGGGAAAAGGGCTGCCTGTTTTTTCAGAACAAGGCGCGTCAAAAAGTCCGACTTCCTGTTGACTGGTAAAATTGGTCCGGAATAAAAAAAACTGTTTTGTTTCGGCTTCTTAATGTTTATTAAATAAAGTATATAAAACCAGCTCAAAGGCGGAGCAGCTTATGAGTCCAAAAAAAATAATTATTATAATTGTTTTGATCCTTTTATTGATCGGAACAGGAGCAGGCGTAAGATATCATTTTTTTCGTGAACCATCTCCTGATCCTGATTCGGCCGGCTATCCTGATGCACAGCCAGACAGTCCTGTACTGGTAACTCAGGCGGATCCTTTTAATGGAAAAGTGTTTAAAGATTCGGAAGATATCAGCGAAGAGGAGGCTGAAGAAGGTCTTGAGGATCAAGTCATCACTTCCACATTCATCAGCGACCTGGCTGAGCTGATATTCGGGCACTATCATCCGGGAGATTCTCCAGGAAGAGGTGGATACCTGACACTTAGCTTCAAAGAACTGAATATGCATTACGCAACCGACCTGACGGGTCTTAGATACGAAGAGCGCGAGGTTCTGAAGGCCAGGGAGGAAATTTTCGGACAGCTTCTGCAGCCTTCGGTCATCGATCTTCTGGTCAGAAGCTACGGCCCTGAGCTCTTTCAGGAACTTGTTCATCTTGCTGAGACCAGAACCAGGGATGTCCGAGGTCAACAGGGATGGGAAGAACGTCTGCTGACCCGGGAGGAAACCGTGGAAATGCTCGGTCTTTTCGCGGAGAGACTGGAGCAGTTGTCCATTGTTTTCGTGGAAACTGTTGAACATGACGGTGTGCTTGAATGGGTTGGCGATTACCTGGATACTGTTGAGGAGCTGAATTCGGTTTATTTTGAATACTGGCAGATTGAAGATGAATCTGAAGAGTACAGAAGGGATCAACTGGCGGACAGGATCAAGGAACTTATAACCCGCAGAGAAAATATAAGGACCTTGGTTGTTGAGGAAGTTGCAGGAACAGAGATACTTGAGGCCGGACAGGACGTGGTTTACGAGGCTCAGTGGATTTATCGCCGGATTGAGCTGGGCGGCTTTTCCAGGGAATCGATAATGTCCCTGGCTGATGCGGCAGGCAAGCTGGCGGATATGGCCAGACAGAAATCAAAGGAAATTTCAGGAGAATAATCCTCAATCAATCGGCAAGCAGAAAATCCTGAGGGTTTTTTTTAAGAAATACGGAAAGAGGGCGAAGGAGTTCCCCCAGAGGACGGCCGAAATAGTAGAGCAGCTCTGATTCGTCTGTACCTGTTTTTTTTGCGAATTCTTCTCTGAAGGAACGATCAAATGCAAGCATGGCGTTCATCTTTCCTGCATTTTTGCCTGGATCTTCAATTTCTTCTTTCAACAGGCGAGCAATTTCTAGGACAGAACATCTTTGCTCATGCACGGTTATCAGCTCCTCCATGGCCGATCCGGAAACTATGAGATCCTGTCTGGTGATCCTGTCAGTCTGGTAATAGTTTATCAGCTGTTCAGGATTCCAGCATTCGAGCAGTCGGCACTCCCTGGGTCTTTTGTTGTGTATGGAACAAAGATTGGACTGATCCAGAAAAAAACATGTCCAGGTCCCTGATTTTCTTGCCCTGATTTTGATCAGTTCTTCATTAAGGAGCTGAGGCCTGTTAAAAACATTGTCCATGACCGGTTCGCCGCGCCTCAGAAGAATCATCCGGTTCCGGTCCAGTATTTTTTCACTGATCAGGTACAGATCGTCCCGATGCAGGGCAGGGCCGTTTCTGCGGCAGCATTCCCCGCATTTGATGCACGAGGTGCGGGTTTCATTTAAATTTTTTTTCGAAAACACAGCTGTAAAGTATTCGTTCATGGTCACGAAAGTCAATCTCCAGAAGCTGATGCAGTTTAAGGATTGGAGATAATTAAAATCAGTATTCAACAAAAAAACCATGCTGAAGTGATGAAAAGCTGAGGAGAATTTATGATCAGAAGAGCTCTTTTTTGTCTGGTTATTTTAATGTTCTGGACTGTTCCCGCATTGGCAGTGAAAGTTGATGTGCCTGAAGAAATCGGCCGCGGAGAACCTTTTTGGATTGAAATCCACGCAGACAGAAAACCTGCGGGCATCAGGGTCAACTGGCTGGATAAGGATTTAGAGGTGCCTGTTGAGCTTCCTGGAGAACAGCGAATACTTCTGGGAGCTGGGTTGGAGCGCAGGGGTGAGTATCCATTGCAAATTGAGTTTTTATGGGATGAACAAAAAGAGCTGAAATCATTCAGCATCAATATTCAAGATAAGAAATATCCGGAGCAGCATCTGAGCCTGCCGCAGGAAATGGTTACTCCTCCTGAGGAAGTGCTGGAGCGTATTTCCCGGGATCGAATCAGCATCAGGTCCGCACTGTCAACCGTGACCATGAACAGATATCTGGAAAATGGATTTTCAGATCCTGTACCTGGTGAGGTGAGTTCTCCCTTTGGCGTGCAGAGATTCCTGAACAACCAGCCCAGATCGGCACACCAGGGAGTGGATTTTAGAGGAGCAGAAGGTACGCCGGTCAAAGCGGTTGCGCCCGGTCGCGTAGTGCTGACCGGGGATTTCTATTTCGGAGGCCGGACAGTGATTGTGGATCATGGTGTGGGCGTGCATTCTTTGTATATGCATTTAAGCTCGATCAATGTAAGCGAAGATGAGTTTGTGGGAGATCAGCAACTTGTGGGGCTGGTGGGCATGACCGGAAGGGCGACCGGACCACATCTGCATCTGGGCATTTATGTGCTTGGTGAAGCCGTTGATCCCATGCATCTTTTAAAACGTGATCAATAGAAAGCTGTCAGAATGATTTGATTTTTGATCTGGATTATAAAACATGGCAGATACTTAAATTTATGTGCCATGTGTCTCTTCGACCAGTCTGTCAAGGATGAATCCGTAAAAACCTTCCCTGCCGGGAGCATCATATTTCCAGCCAAGGTGCATAAGGCAGCTGAGACACACTGCGATTTGCCAGGTGTATCCCGGAAACCAGGTAAACTCCGATGCTGCCGGGCCGGCACCCGCACAATTGACCGCCCAGACAAAACATCCAAGCTCAAAAACCAGCCCGTGCGGATTGACAAACACATGTTTATGGCTGCCGTGCACATTGATTCTGTCTTCGTGCCGGGTGACCCTGTTCAGGCAGCCTGAACACAAAAGAAACGATCTTTCCTGATGCGTGCGGGAATCTTCGGCTTCATCCGTCCTGCTGATCACTTCGGAACCGGTCTTGTTTCTTAAAAGCAGATGCATTGACCTCAACCTTATAAAAATTAAGTTAGTTTTTAAGTATTCAACAATAAACTGTCAAATTCGAGTTCCTTGACATAAATATTCAGATGGGTTCAAAAAGAAGTTTATATTTTGGTTTTTGTATATGTATGTTTGAATTGAACAGAAAACCAGACATTAAATCTTAAGGAATTAACAATGCCCAAAGTTACAGTACCGGAAATAATCAAGTCCAAAGGTCAGAGAAAATTGTGCATGCTTACCGCTTATGACAGTGCCATGGCTTCATTTGTGGATCAGTGCGATGTGGACATTATACTTGTCGGGGATTCGCTGGCCATGACTGTTCTGGGTCAGGAAGACACCCTGTCAGTTACCATGGAGGATATGATCCATCACACTCTGGCAGTATCCAGGGTGACAGCCAGGTCAATGGTAGTGGCTGACATGCCGTTTATGTCCTATCAGGTCAGCCTGGAACAGGCGGTTGCCAATGCGGGCCGCCTGCTGAAGGAAGCTCGTGCAGGCGCGGTCAAAGTTGAGGGAGGAAGCTCCATCCTGCCCCAGGTAAAAGCCATGGTTCAAGCAGGAATACCGGTGATGGGTCATCTGGGTCTTACTCCGCAGAGCATAGCCCAATTAGGCGGTTATAAGGTCCAGGGCAGGGGAGAGGCAGGAGAAAAAATCCTGCAGGAAGCAATAAGCCTCGAAGAATCCGGCTGCTTCAGCATGGTTCTGGAAGCCGTTCCGCCAGGTCTGGCCTCGAGAATCACTTCCAGCTTGAAAATCCCAACCATCGGGATTGGTGCTGGTCCAAACTGTGATGGTCAGGTTCTGGTAATAAACGATCTCTTGGGCATAAACACCCGGTTCAAGCCGCGCTTTGTCAAAAGATACGCAGATCTGGCCGGAATCATCACAGAGGCGATTACCCGCTACCGGCAGGAAGTGTTAAACGGGGAATTTCCGGATGAAAGTCATAGCTATAAAGACGATTAAGACATTTTTCGCATGAGCTGTTTCCAATCAATCCTGTGAGGAAGAGAAGTTTAATGCGCGTTTTGCTTCAAAGGACCAGATGGGCTGCAGTGAAGGCTGCGGATCAAAGCAAGGTTGAAATCGGTCCCGGCGTGATGGGTCTGGTCGGTTTTGCAACTGAAGATGAGCATCTGCCGGGAACCAGAACCTGGAATGTCATGGTAGACAAGATTCTGCGTCTGCGCATCTTTCCGGATGATAAGGGTTTGATGAATCTAAGTCTTATGGATGTCAACGGTGAACTTCTCCTGGTTCCTCAGTTCACTTTGTACGCAGACTGCAGTAAAGGCCGCAGGCCGGGCTTTTCAGGGTCAGCGCCCGGAAATGTGGCCGAAAGGTTATTTGACAGATTTGCTGAAAAAGTTCTCCAGAACTGGACCAGAGTCAGTTTTGGATATTTCGGGGCTGAAATGGATGTCGAACTTTGCAATTGGGGTCCGGTGACCATAATGCTTGACAGCAGTGATTATCTGCAGAAATAAAAAAGTCGAAACCCTTCTGTTACTTATCTATGCGCTGAAAAAACTGTATTCCCAGGGGCAGGGCTGGGCTTCTTCGAAGCCCAGACCGGAATGTATAAGCGATTATAACAGGTCTGTTGCGCAATGAGCAGAAAGCTGCAGACTGACAAGTTGTCCCTGTTGGCCTGCCGTTCGGAGAACGGCGGCCTGCTGAAAGAGCGGCCTGCTGAATCCGGCAACTTTCGTTATATTATTATTTTCTCCGGGTAGGGCGGGCTTCTCCGAAGCCCAGTCCAAAATTTATAAACGATTAAAATTGATCTGCTGCGCGATGAGCAATAACCAGCAAACCGATAAGCTGTCCCTATCTGGGAATAATTTCTCTTAAAAAATCCTGGATTCCGTTATTCTCCTCTTCAGGTCTAATCCGGTTCATAAATTCCCTGAGCAGCCGCTCGCCGTCTTCACGGATAAGATCCTCAATAAGAAATTCCACGTCCAGGGTTACCCGGACGTCATCAAAAGGTCCTCTTATGCGCAAAGGTATACCGGCATCGGGCAGAACATAACGTCGACTGATTTCTTCCTCTAATGCTCCATCCAAAAAGACTCTGCTTCTGGAATCTATATGGGATTCAGGGAGATCGAGGCGCATATCGCCTTGCACCTCCAAAACCGGAGAGGTTAAAGAAAGATCCTCTGAAACTGCTATTCCTGAAGCAATTTCATATGTAGCCGTGAAGGTGGAAAATTCAGTAACTCCTTCCTCATCCTCCGCAGGCCTTTGTTCGCCAAAAACCCTGGCAAAGGCATCCCGGATCTTGTAATCCAGATCAATGCCCCTTATGGTTCCCTCGCTGACCTCCATTGCGGCACTGCCGAACAGATTGTTTATAAACATATCTTCATTTGTGCCAAATGTCCTGAGATCACTGACCATTTCCGCTCTGCCGGTCATAAAATCCATGTCCGCGACATCGTTCAGCAATGGTCCGACCTGGACATCACTTAAGGTATATTCAGCTTCAATATGGGCTTCTTCATCAACATCCCGGACAAGTATTCGTCCGTCAAGCGTGCCCTGGTATAAGACCGCCTGTACTGGAGACAGCTCCAACCGGCCGTCTCCGGAAACTATAGCGGTGCTGAGTTCATCTATCAGGGCCTGATAAGCTGTGAGCTGACGCATTGAGATTGTTCCATCAAGCCTGTATTCATGCAGAAATGAAAGATCAATATCTTCAATGTCGTTGCCCTGATCTGCCTGATTTTGTGCAGCCTGGTCTGCTGAGTTTGACGGGTTGGTTTCAGAGTTGTTCTCAGAGTTGTTCTCAGCATTGATCAATCTGTCCAGATCCCAGTTTTCGCCTTCGAGTTCAAAGGTGATTTCCGGAATATCATCAAGATTTACTGCCAGGACATGACCCTGCAGCTCGCCGTCCAAAGCCTGCAGTGAGAGGTTTGAGATCTCAAGGGCATGCTCTTCAAGGGCGTAGTCTATGTCTCCCTGGAGCCTGCCTTCGCGTATGGGTTCAGGAAGAGGATCACCTTCCAGGTCCATATCCAGTACCGTGTCAGTCAACAGGATGCGCGATTGATTTTCAGTCAGCAGGGCTGTGGTTGACAGGTTGAATCGACCATCAAGCCTGGGTTCGAAGTTGGTCATGTTCCAGTCGGCCGTGACTTCAAAAGGTTCCTCCTGGGTGATTCTTCCGGAATCCAGATTAAGATCGGTAATCATTACATGTCGTCCGACAGCAAGATCCTCATAGGAAATATTGGCTTCGACCACTTCCAGACCTGCGATGTCCAGCTCAGGGATATACACGCGGCGGGATGTTTCGCGTTGAGGATCAGCATTTTCAGCCCAGGCCAGACCGGGAGCACTTTTTTCAGCTCTTTCCGGTTCACGGGGATGCCAGTTTGGTCGACCATCCTGATCTTTAATTAGTTTCAGATCCAGGCCATGAAGAATTATGCGTTCCATTTGAATTCTGCCCAAAAGTAAAGGAAAAACTCTGAGTCTTGCCCGCAGTTCACGTACTGAAGCCAGATTTTCCGGTTCAAACCCGGGAGGGTTTGCCACTGTGGCCTCACCTGTATTTAGGCTCAACCATGGAATAAATTCCAGCTCAATATCTCCGACAAGCTCTACTTCATAACCAGTAGTCCGCTGTATGGCCGCCTCGAGCTCATCCTTATGTTCGTTGAAGTCTATAATATGAGGAATGCTGATCATCAAAATGATCAGCAGAATAAGCAGAACAGCTACCAGTGTGATCAGGATCTTTATTGCTTTCATCATTTGCCGCTAACCTCGCTTGGTAAAATTAATTCAGCAGATGGTTTGCTACGATATTTACCGGTGGGAACGTAAATTACATAGTTGCAAAAATTTTCTTGTCTTTTTTATTTACAGTAATGTATCTGAACTGAGGTGGCAACCTTGTTCGTGCTGATTTGAAAGAAAGGGCCTCTTGTGATTCTTATTATGCATGAAACAGATCATTGCCGCCTTGATCAGCGAATATCCAAAGGTCTGTTCAGGTTGTCCGAAGTAGGCTGGTACATGGCTTCGATCATGGAATATTTTTTTACGTCATCCTGAACAGGAGGATATTTGTTGGCCACATCTTCAATTTCCTCCATATACTGCTGCCAGTGATCAAGATAAAATGAAAGAGCCCGGGCAAAATTTTTGCCTATAAGTCCTTCCACCAGCAGCCTGCTGATCCTTTTTTCCCGAAAAAGGACATGCTGGGACAAAAGAATAACCTTGCGTTCTTCCCGGGTCATTCGTCTGAAAATCTGCTTGAGCACCCCTTTGGCCCTGGGCTGGTACATCCAGAAGTACATGAGATCAAGGGCATTGACGATGATAATGTTCACCATATCCCTTTTTTCGTATTCAATGGTCAGCATGAGCTCCCGGGTTGATTCCAGAAGATCGAGCACATCGTCCATGGGGAAAAGCATCTCCAGATGGGCATAAGTATTGAACAGCTGCTGGAACTTGCTTCTGTAGTCCATTATTCTGCGCCGGATGTACAAGGCCCTGTCCGCCAGTCCTTCAATAGCCCCGGCAACAGTATCAGAAGCCAGTTTAGAAATTATTGCCGCCCACTGCTGGAGAATGCGCTCGACAGCGACCACTCCCATCAAACCCAGGAGGCCTGCGGCGATCATGTTAAACAGCAAAGCCAGGGGAATAGCCAGTATGCTGCGGAAGAAATTGCCGATGATTGCAGCCCGGGGCAGGCCACGAAAATAGTTATGGGTGGACAGGTACATTCCGTTGACCAGGGAAATCGTGGTATACACAATGAGCGGATGAGTGGCCACAGTCATATCCAGACCCCTGTCCAGAATCATGGTCTTCAAAATAAAATCGAGAATTGGAACTGAAAAGCCGGTATACATAAGTGAGTCGGCAAATCTGTCCCAGCTGACGAACGTGCTCCATTTGGCCAGGGAAGGGCGGTTGATGCCTCCGCAGCCCAGTATGGACTGGATCACGTTGCGGATGCCTGTTATTCCAAACCAGATTACAGCCCCGAAGTAGATGAGCAGCCACCATTCATGGGTGAGCAAAAAAGTCAGAAAAGCCGGAATAAAACCTATGCCTATCTTGGCCAGGATTTTAATCCTGGTATTTAGATATTTTAGGTCAGATAGAGACCATCTGTGGTTTCTGCCAGTGTCTGCCCGGCTCGCCGGAGCTAAAAAAGTGGATTGAATTCCTCCCAGGGTATAGATGTTGCTCTTTTTCGGAGAAAGAATGTAATAATCCTGGATAGACCATTCCCTGAGACGCTGATATTCCAGACGGCTGAGCCCCGGGATTTTTCTGAAAGCGCTGGCCATGCCCGCGGCCAGATAGTTATAGCGGATTTTGGGGACGTACGTGTCCTTGATCAGCGATTCAACGCCCACATCAAGACTGTGGTAAGCACGATCCTTATAGTTTTGCAGTTGCTTGCGGGCTTTTTTCGGAAGCGATTCGGTCAGGACCAGGCCCATTCCGTATACCCGGCCGGAACGGCCTGTGGAATCCGAACCAATGCATCCCATTAAAGGTCTGTTTTTGTAGAAGGACTGCAGGGTAGAAATTTCGCAGAGGATTTCCACCAGTTTGTCCCTGCGCGAAGAGTCCAGACTCTTGTTGCTTTCTACTTCTCCAACCAGTTCAGACAGGTGTTTTTTCAGCTTGATTATGTTGCCTGCGTTTATGGCGTTTTGCAGGTTGATGATCCTTTCTTTGTCGTGTTCACGGCCGAGCACCTGATTTTTCAGATTTAAAATTTCCAGGTGGGTTATTATGCCCTGACAGTCAAAAAGAATCTCTACAACATCTTCAGCTTTGAGATCGCACAGGTTGAGAATTATATTCGAGTTTGGGTGCAGGCTTTTAAGCCGTTCAGCCAGTTCAGCAAGAGTGAGGGTCAAAAGTTCCGGAGGCTCGGAAATTTCATAAATGCTTGTTACCTCAGGATTTTGAGCGGGTCTCAGATAGTTTTCAATGATGTCGTAGATGTCCGGTATGCGCGTGTCCAGGTCTGCAGCTTCCTGAGCCGGGGTCAATTGTTCGGCCTCCGTGGGCACGGGCCTGTGGTCAAGAGCGGAGGATATTCGTTCATGGATGTATTTGCCCAGATGATGTACAGATACTTCGCCCAGACCCACAGCGCTTAGAAAGTTTTTTTCCTGCAGCTCGGGCATATTTATGCCCAGCCTGCGGTTTATTCCGGACAGATGGCGATGATTGAAGGAGTGCAGAAGGTCGAGCACATAGGCTTTGTTCAGCTTGGAAACCTCACGTCCTTTTTCCATGAACTCCTTGATCCGCGGAGTATTCAGAAAATCGATGAAATCGGCTGAGTCGCTGAACCCCTTGGGGACCCATATCATGCGGGTTGTCTTGTCCCTGAATTTTAAAGAAAACTCAATGCCCAGCTGAACATCCATGTCCATGATCTGTGCCGCTTCCAGAAGTTCTTCGGCAGCTTCCCTGGTTACATGGTTATAGTAGATGACTGTCAGACTTCGAATACCCTTGATCCAGGCATCCATGATCAAGTGCGTGGGCGACTTGCGTCCGGTGGTGTTCACATCGTGAACGTGTTCGTCAAAGGTGACTTGGTTCCATTCTTCCGGCATTTCCAGAAGATGGTATTTTTTAAGTTCATCACGGACCTGACGGGGTTTTCCCAGCGAGATCATGGAGAAATCCCTGGCCAGTTCAAGCTGGCGCTTGAAATCTCCATGGCTGCGGACCAGGCTTTTCATTATTTCCACCAGCACACGTGCTGTATTTATTCTTAAGGATCCGTGGGCGGTGTATAAAATTTCATTGCGCAGTGAACGCAAGGCACTGATTCTGTCCCGGCGTTCCCCGCCTTCAAGGGAACCCAGAAGCTGAATCACGGAGTATGCGATGCGCTGGGCTCTGGGCGCAGCCATTTCCTTGATGCCGTGAGGATGAAGATGAGGTTCAAGCAGTTTCTTCTGATCTGGAAAAGCCTTTCTCGCGTAGACTTCATTGACCATATGCAGAAGTTCGTAGTCGCTTTTGTCAAAAAAAAGCGAGGAGATTCTTCCCTGCTCAGGGCTGTTCATGTTTGGGCCCTGCAGATCTTTGGATGTGGATGAGTCTTGAGAAGCCATTCTTGATAATTTAAAAAATAATTGTTTAAATGAGCCAGGTCTACAAAAATTGTACTGCTTTAATTTTTAGCGGTTTACGATCACTAATTTCAGCAGTTTGTCAAGTATGGTTCAGATGGGTTAATTTTTTCAGGCTCAGAAGTCCACGTCCATGTGGCGGCAGGTACATAAAAGCAGGTGCCGGACTGTGACTTGATTACAACGTAGTTTCCATAGCAAACGTCGAGCAGCCACAGTTCTTTAAGAAATAAAGTGAGAGACTTCAAAGATAGCATTGCTCATATTTTGTATTTTATCAGCCGAAAAAGCAAAAGGCCCTCAAGTTATTAAAAACTCGAGGGCCTTCAGGTTTCAGCCGGAATTATGTCCTACACTAAAAGCCTGGTTCTTCTCCGGGCTGTTCATAAGGATCTTCTTCCGGGGGTGCATATTCTTCAGGCGGACCATAGGGATCCGGAGAAGGCTGTCCCGGTTCTTCAAAGCCTTCAGGCCCTCCGGGATCTTCAAAAGGGTCTTGTTCCGGTTCACATCCCAATGAAAAACCAAGCAAAAGAACAGCGGCCAGTGAGAAAATTAAACCTTTCAACCACATTTGTCATTATCCTCCCATGTCTTATTGGTACATCCCTTCGAGCCTGTCCAAAAGCCTGTTTCTTAGTTCCTCATCCACCTGGGCGGCTTCCATGACCTGGTTGTAAGTTTGAACCTCCAGTCCCTGTTCTTCAACCGCCTCGACCATTTCCTGTCCGGCCTGTTCCTGAAGTTCCTGGGCTCTTTCCGGATCAGTGACCTGGCCCAGCTCCTCCTGGAACTGCTCACGAACATCAGTGACCGCTTTGTATGCTTCGGCAACCTTGTCCAGTTCCTGTTCACTGAGTTCAATTTCAGGAGCCTGCTGCTGCATCATTTCCTGCTGATATTCCTGATGTTGTCCATTAGGCTGATATTCCTGCTGCGCTCCAGCCTTAAGGCCCATTCCCAAAATAATCACAAAGACTGCTGTTAAAACTGCAAAACTCAAACAAAATTTCTTCAACATTAAAACCTCCTGTTAAAAGTTACCTAAAATTATTATTGAGCAACAGGCGTGCCAGAAAGATTATTTCTTAAGAAAACGTCCAAGTGCTGGTGTTTACGGATTAAAAAAAGTGAAGCTGAAAAGATTTGGAAAAGGATCAATGTGTGTATTTTTGACACATGACTGGCTTGGCAGGCTGTTCAACCTCAAGATTCCTCACCCAGTCTGCGGTAAAGAGTACGACGGCCGATGCCCAGTATGGAGGCTGCTCTTCGTTTGTTGCCTCCGACCCTGTCCAATACATGCCGGATATATCTTTGTTCGATTTCTGCCAGAGGAGGCAGGCTCTGATCATACAAGATGTTTAAAGGTGAACCGGATAGGCTGCGTTCCTGGTTTCGAGACTGATTTTCCCTGATCCTGGCAGGAAGGTGCCTGGGCAGTATTTTTTTGCCATCGCAAAAAGTTACTGCCCTCTCCACAGCATTTTGAAGCTCGCGTACATTGCCTGGAAAGTGATACCCGTCTAAAATGCGAAGAGATGATTCTGAGAAGCCGGAGATCTTCTTGCCGGTCTGCACACAGAAGCTGCGAAGCATGCGTTCAGCAAGAATTTCAAGGTCATTTTCGCGGTCTCTTAAAGGAGGAACTCTTAGGGTAAAAGTGTCAAGACGATAGAAGAGGTCTTCCCGGAAATGTCCCTGGCGGACCTCTTCTTCGAGTTCACTATGAGTTGCGGCCAGAATACGTACATCCACCTGTTTTTCCTGGTTGCTTCCAACCGGTCTGACCTGGCCGTCCTGCAGCAGCCGAAGAAGTTTGGCCTGCATGAATAAAGGCATTTCCGATATTTCATCCAGAAACAGGGTCCCGCCGTCTGCCTGGGCAAAAAGTCCATGTCTTGATTTGCTTGCGCCAGTAAAAGCTCCTTCCTTGTGTCCAAAAAATTCGCTTTCCGCCAGATGTTCTGGTATTCCCGCACAATTTACTGCAATGAACGGATGATTATTCTGTTTGCTTTCCAGGTGAACCGCCCGGGCTACAAGTTCCTTGCCTGTGCCTGATTCTCCTAAAATGAGCACCGGACCTTCAGCTTGGGACACCCTTTTGATTTGATCGAATAAAATGCGCATACTGGAACTGTTGCCGTACATTTCGTGAAAACAATCAGATTTTAGTAGATCTTTTATTTCGTTTACTTCAATGCGCAAAGCCCGGTTGCGCAAGGTTTTTTTAACGGTAAGGATGAAATGATCCAGATCAATGGGCTTGGTCAGAAAGTCTTCTGCACCGGCCTTGAGAGCTTCCACAGCACTGGAGATTGTTCCGAACGCGGTGATCATCAAGAAATCGGGCTGTGCATGGGCATGGTTATCCAGGACAGTTTGAAGAAATTCCAGTCCATTCATTCCCGGCAAACGCAGATCAGTTACTACAAGGTCCGGAATCCAGGAGTCCATGATGCTCAAACCTTCTTCAGCACTGGCTGCCCAGAAGGAATCAAACCCGTGATCCTGAAGTTCTTCGAGCAGTAGTTGACCCAAACCTTTATCGTCTTCGACCACAAGAATTTTATTGTTTTTGTTTTGATCAGGATACATTTTTTCTTAGACCTCTGGCCTTTTTATCGTCAGATTCAGCTTTCGATTTTTCAGCATTCGGCAGCAGGATCCTGAAGCATGCTCCACCGAGCCTGCTTTTTTTGAGTTCAATGCTTCCATTGTGATCTTCAACAATTCCGTGAACCACGGCAAGGCCCAGGCCTGTGCCCATGCCCACCTTCTTGGTGGTAAAAAATGGTTCAAAAAGTTTGGATTTCATTTCATCAGCGATGCCTGGACCGTCGTCTTCCACTTGAAACCAGGCCCAGTCCCCTTCGCCGCCCCAGTCAAGAAGCACCCGGCCCCCAGGGGATGACTGCAGGGCATTTTTAAGCAGATTTATCAAGGCCTGCTCTATTCTTGTAGGATCGACCTGAATGCAAATTTTATGATTGGTTCCCGCAAGTCTTAATTCACAACCGGTTTTTTGCGCTTCTTCAGCAGCAGCGGCTATTGCTGAGCTTGCCAGCTGCTGCAGGGATACTTCTCTTTTCTGCAGCCGGCTGCTTCTGCTGAAATCCAGAAGCTGGCGGATAATATGTTCCATGCGTGCTACTTCCTGTCGAATCTCCCGCAGGGTCCTGGTGGCGTCTTCGGGCAGCTGCTTGTTTCTTAGCGTTCTCTGGGCCTTGCCGCTGACAATGCTCAAGGGGGTCCCCAGTTCATGAGCGACTCCAGCTGCCAGCTGGCCTATGGCAGCAAGTTTTTCAGCCTGTCTTAGTCTGGTCTGTAAATCCTCCTGCACTTTTCTTCGTCTTCTAATCTCTGATTCTGCAGATTCAATACTGTCCAGCATATGGTTGAAGCGCTGGCCGATGGCTGAGATTTCTTTAGGCCCGATGGCCAGGAATCGATGTCTTCTTTCTCCGCGGGCTACCCTGGAAATGCTGCTGCTCAGTCTTGTAAAATGCTTGCCCAGTGCCCGGTGGTGACCATAAAGAACCAGTCCGCTCATCACAAAAAGACCCAGGGACAGTCCAAGGACACCCTTGGTTCTTATAGCACGTATGTCTTTCTTGAAATCACTTTCAGGTCTTGTAAGTTGAAGAAGACCACTGATTCTGCCTCCTGAATCGGTCAAGGGCACAAAGTACGAGTACACATCCCTGCCGGCTACGTGGCCGTATTCTCCTAGTTTCTCACCTTCGGCTGCAAGTTCGGTCAGTTTTTCTTTTTCAGGCTCAGGATCTGTTCTTCCTGCGGATGCAATTTCATTGCCGTCACGGTCGTAAACATTGGCGCTGTATACGCGACCGATGGCAAAAGCCGATTCCAGGGCCTGAAGCATGCTGCCTTCACGGTCCCGCTCCAGTGCGTGGCTCAAGGGCAATTGAATGGAGCGGGCCACCAGTTCCAGATCATTCTGCATCTGGCTTTCCACTTGTCTTTCCAGAGCATTCAAGATCAGATAGCCTGTTAAAGTCAAGGTCAGGACCAATGGAGTTATTACGTAAATGACCAGGGTTAAACGCAGGCTGAAAAGTCTGGAAAATGAAAAAATTTTTTTCTTCATATTTTTGCCTTGCAGATTTTAATCTTGCACATGTGTCAAATCTACACATTATGTCAAACCGCAAATTTGTTTTCAGTATTTTTAGTAATTATAAAGTATTTGTTATATAAATTCCTAACAATCATGATCAGTGTTGACAAGTCAGGTTTTTGGTGAAATCTATTTCATTTGAGCAGCCATGTTTCAGTTTTTGATAAAAGCCCGTTATGCTTGGAAAATAACTGCTCTTATTTAATGTTATTGTGATTTAATTTGGTATTTTCAATTTTTTGTTTTTAAAATTTAGGCATGTGTGTTTTACGTTATGTACTTCTTCAGGTGCCGGGGTTTTTGCTGGTTCTTGCTCTGCTCTGGATTGCCTGGAGCAATGAATGGATAAGCGCATTTACCTTTTTTCTGGTGATCCTGATTTTAATATTCAAGGATGTCCTTCTTTATCCTTTTTATAAATCTGCACTTCAGCCGGGACCCACGGATATGGCCAGCAAGCTGCATGGTGCTGAAGCCCTGGTCCGCCTGCCGCTTGATCCTGTGGGGCAGATATATATCCGCGGAGAAATCTGGAAGGCACGAAGTGTTGGGGACGTACCCATACCTTCCGGAACCAGAGTGGTAGTTACCGATCATAACGGGCTCACATTGCAGGTCCGGCCTGTAAGGGATGAGCCGGATCAGTATTGATACTATGAATTCTTCATTGGTTGAGTGGTTGCGAAACAACTGGTTTCTGGCCGGTCTTCTGGTTGCTATTCTTTTGGCCTGGCTCTTTACTGAACCCGGGGCAAGAGGAGGATTGCTGCGCAGCGAAATCACCACCAGGCTGGGTGTAATCCTGATTTTCTTTTTTCAGGGACTTACTTTGTCCCCTGCCGCACTGAAGTCCGGAGCCCTGCAGTGGAGGCTGCATCTTTTTGTCCAGGCATTTATTTTCCTGATCATTCCTCTTTGTTCACTGCTTCTTCTTCTGGCCGGGTCAGCATTTTTATCCGAGGACCTGCAGACAGGCTTTTTTTTTCTGGCTGTATTGCCCACAACCATCGCCACTTCAGTTGCCTATACCTTTCTGACCAAAGGCAACGTGGCCGGAGCAGTCTTCAATTCCAGCCTGGCCAACATAGCAGGGATACTCATCACCCCGCTTTGGGTGAGCCTTTGGCTCCAGGCGGGCGGGATAAACCTTGCTCTGGGAAGCTTGATGTTTGATATTTCCATGCTTCTGCTGGCTCCTTTGCTGGCCGGTCAGATCGTCAGGCCGCTTTGCACTCACTGGGTGGATGCCAATAAAAAATTCTTTTCCACAGCCAGCAGTTTGATCATTCTCTTCCTCGTCTATGCAGCCTTCAGCAATTCCTGGCAGGATGGAGTCTGGAATCACGAAGGAGCAGAGGTGGCTGTTCTGGCTGCTGTTGGATCAGGTATATTTCTGGCTTTTGTTCTGGGACTGGTTGTTCTGGGGATCAGGGCGGCAGGTTTTGATCATTACAATGCCATGGCCGCTTTATTTTGTGCTCCTCAAAAGACAATGGCCGCGGGAGTGCCTATGGCCAATCTGATTTTCGAATATCATTCCGGTCTGGGAGTGATCCTGCTGCCGATCATGTTTTATCATCTTATGCAGTTGCTGGTGGGAGGGGTAATGGTCAGCAGAATCAATAATGCAAGGAGCAGAATCAATGTATAAATTGAAGATGACTGTCTTGATCAGCGTTTTCGTTTTTTCTCAATTTTTTCTTGGTCTTTCAGATTCATTTTCTGCAGAACTGGAAGAGGCGCATGAGGCCTACAAGCAGGGAAACTGGGATAAAGCAGTGACACTGTATCTGCCGCTTGCAGAAAAGGGTTGTCCAGAAGCCGGGAATAATCTGGGAGAACTTTATGCAAGCGGTCTGGGTGTTCGCAGGAATTATTCCAGGGCGATGGAGCTGTTTGAACTTTCAGCAGAGCAGGGCAATGCGTATGCTGAGACAAATCTGGGTCTGCACTATTCTCAGGGTCTGGGAGTTCCAAGAGATTATGATCTTGCCTTTTACTGGTTCACCCGTGCGGCAAAACAGAATAATTTTCTGGCTCAAAACGCGCTGGGGCTTTTTTACCTGCATGGCCGCAGCGTAAAAATTGACCATTTAAAGGCATACAAATGGTTTTCTCTGTCCGCTGCACAAGGCTTTGAGCAGGCCGGAAAAAGCAGGGACAGACTTGAAGCCGGACTCAACCCGGAAGAGCTTCAGGCAGCTGAGAAAATGATCAACGAGTTCAGAACATCAAAAAACCCTGAAAGCATGAAATGATCTAACGGATTTTGGAATCAGGAACATTCAAGTACTCCCAATCCCAGTTCCTGATCAAGCCTGCGTACCCCGCCTGCGCCGGTAAGTTCCTGCAGATAAACTTCCAGGATCTGCCAGACCGCAACTCCAGGACGGATACAGCCTGTAACAGTAGTGTTTTTTCTTCCGCAGGCCATGTGCATATGCAGAACCGGATCACCCTTCTCATCAGGAAATATGGTTCCGGCACCAACTACTTCATGTACGTCATCAAGGCTGTGCAGCATGGGTTTGACCGGTCTGGCCAGTCCGTCTTCCGGGCCGGTCACCAGCCTGCTTTCTCTGTCCACACCTCCAATAGCTGTTAGTACTGCTCTTTCTATTTTATGTCTGGAAGCAAAATCTTCAATAACAGTATGGATAATCTCTCCCTGCTCCAGCCTGAGAATGAAAATACGCCCGGTTCCGGCTTCTACAAACTGCATGCTCTTTACCTCCGCAATTTTTTATGAAGAACTAAGTTGTTACTCTTTCCTGCGCTGACAGTCCAGAACGGATTGCGGCAACTTCATGATCCTGAAGTGCCCAAAAATTATTCATGTCCCAGGCCCAGGTTAAACCCTTGGTGTAAGCTTGCTTTTTCAATGCCTTTGAAGTTAAATTCATTAATTCTCCAGCTCTCTAACGGATGATGCCTGAGCAGATTTCCGTGTCAGGAATCCTGAACAATCAGGCAAATGATGAAAATCTAAAAAGGAGTATCAAATGCAGGAAAGAAAACGCCACATTTTCCTTACCCTCTGGCTGATCGTGGTTATCGCGGCAAACAGCTTCGAAGCATTCAGGCAGGTTTATTTGAGGGAAATAATGATTGAGGAATTTCCTGGAGCTCCGGAATGGGTGTTTGCCGGATTGAGTGTGATCGCGGTGCTGAACATTATATTCGGGGTAGCTCTTTTCATGTGGAAAAAATGGGCCTTCTGGGGATATCTGCTTTCAAGCGTGATCGCTGTGTTGCTTTATCTGCAGCTTGGAGTGGGAGTTCAGGCTCTGGGCAGTCTTGCAGGAGTAGCTATACTGTATGTCGCCCTGCAGGTTGGAGGGGAGCATAAAGGCTGGCACCAGCTGGAATAATGGATACTTGCTTGCCAAAAATATTTCAATGCCTATACATTTTAAATGTTTGTTTCATGAAAGAGAAGGCATCATTCTTTCCGCAAAAATGTTTTAAATTTTCTAATTCTTAAAAAAACCATTCAGGAGGATGCAGCAATGAGTCAAGGCGATGCAGTACATGTTCTTCCGGATCTGCCCTATGCCCGGAATGCATTAGAACCGGTAATTTCGGCCAGAACGCTTGAATTTCATTACGGCAAACATCATCAGACTTATGTAGACAATCTGAACAAGCTTATCAAGGGAACACCTCTGGCTCAGAAATCTCTGGGAGAAGTAATAATCGATTCTTTCAGACAGCCGGACAAAGTCGGAGTTTTCAATAATTCCGCACAAGTATGGAATCATACTTTTTACTGGCAATGTCTTAATCCGGCTGGGGGAAAAGAGCCGTCCCCGGCATTGATGCAAAAAATTGAAACCGCTTTCGGCTCCTTTGATGCGTGCAAAAAGGAGCTTTTCTCTGCAGCCACAACTCAGTTCGGAAGCGGATGGGCATGGCTGGAGCTGGATGGTGATAGGCTCAAGGTAACCAAAACCCCCAACGCAGAGATGCCCCTGACCAGGAACAACAAGCCCCTGCTGACCATAGATGTCTGGGAACATGCCTATTATCTTGATTATCAAAATCGTAGGCCGGACTATGTCCAGGCTGTCCTGGACAAGCTTGTCAACTGGGACTTTGTCGCTGAAAATCTGGAGAAGTAATCTTTGAATGTTTTCATGATTTTTAATTTCTGGGTTTTTGTCAGCTTTCAATTTTGGCTTGTTTTTAGAAACAGATTGTTCTAGACGAAATTTTTCAGATTGTTTTTTAATCCGGCAAAAGCTGTGCCGGATAAATTGCATGTTGTTCTTTTACAGCTCCAGAATTGATCGTATGGAGAATATGTCGCTGGGGGCGGCTTCGCGCCTGAGATTTCGGATGTTCCCGAAAGACCCCTCGCACCTGATCCGGATAATACCGGCGTAGGGAAGCGGCTTTGGCATAAATGATATTGATGCGCACTGCAGCGCAGCAAATATTTATCCAGGCTGTTTCTCAAAAGGAAACAGCCTTTTTTTGTGCTGCCTGAAGCAGCACCAGTTGGAGGTTAAAGTCTTTTTGTGGATTCTACACTTCTGTCCGGAAAAAAAGTGCAAACTAAAAAGGAGAGTTGTTATGGGCCTGGATGAAATTGTTATCTCACGAGGAATTATTGAGTCTTATACTAAAAAACTTCTGGATTGTCTGGAACTTGATGTTGCCGTCTGCGGAGCAGGTCCTTCGGGAATGATGGCAGCCTACTATCTGGCCAGGGCTGGTAAAAAGACTGCTGTTTTTGAACGCAGTCTGGCTCCTGGCGGAGGTATGTGGGGCGGAGGCATGATGTTCAACGAGATAGTTGTCCAGAAAGAGGCCAAAGAGATTCTTGATGAACTTGAAATATCTTCAGTTGAATTCGCCCCGGGATACTACACTGCTGATTCAATTGAAGCTGTATGTACTCTGGGCTCCAAAGCAGCCAAAGCCGGAGCCAGGTTTTTTAACCTTATATGCATAGAGGACGTGCTCATTCGCGAAAACATGGTTAACGGACTGGTAATCAACTGGTCCGCGGTGGAAAGCGCCGGTCTGCATGTTGATCCGTTGACCATCCGCTCCAGTTACGTGATCGAAGCCACCGGACATCCGGTGGAAATCATGAAGGTTATTGAACGCAAGATGGATGTGCGCCTGAATACACCTTCGGGCAAACTTGAGGGGGAAAAGTCCATGTGGGCTGAGTTGGCTGAACAACATACCCTGGAGAACACCAGAGAGGCATACCCCGGGGTTTATGTCTGCGGAATGTCCGCCAATGCAACATTCGGATCTTTCAGAATGGGACCGGTCTTTGGAGGTATGCTCAGATCGGGAAGAAAAGTGGCCATGGAAATCATTAAAAGGCTTGGATAAACTATATTCAGAGCAATTTTTTTGAGAAGCCGGGGTCGAAATCGTCGCCCCCGGCTTTTTTTGTGAGGTGTTCAAGACAAAATACACAACTTGACTAAAATTTTTATAGACTTAAGTACTATTGTCAGATTTTTTTGCAGGATTTGCTTCAAAACTTGCTCAGCAAGGGAGAATTTAGTCATGGAATTCAAGGATTATTATAAAATCCTGGGTGTGGACAAAAAAGCAAGCCAGGAAGAAATAAGCAAGGCCTTTAAGAAACTGGCCAGAAAATATCATCCAGACCTCAATCCGGACGATCCATCAGCGGAAAATAAATTCAAAGAAGTGAACGAAGCCTACGAGGTCCTTAAAGATCCAGAGAAAAGAAAGCGTTATGATGCTTTAGGTCCGGGCTGGCAGCATGGCCAGGATTTTAAACCGCCTCCGGGATATGAGGATGTACGCTATGATTTCCGGAGCACAGGCGGAAAAGACTTTGACATGGGCGGTTTCAGCGATTTCTTTGAGACAATCTTTGGCGGATTCGGACGGCAGAGAGGCGATTTTCGGGAAGCTGGAGCCAGAACATCAAGAGGTTTCAGAGGAGACCCGTTTTCCGGAGCCGGTTTTTCAGCCAGGGGGCAGGACGTGGAAGCAGTCCTGGAACTTACTCTGGAGGATGCCTACCATGGAGGAAAAAAAAATATCACCCTGCAGGAACAGGTGATCGGCGCTGACGGCTGGCCCGAGTTTCAGACAAAAACCCTGAACGTCAACGTGCCCGCGGGCATAAAGGACGGTAGCAAGATAAGACTTTCAGGCCAGGGATCACCAGGCAGCGGAACCGGCAGAGCGGGCGATCTTTTTCTTAAAGTGAAAATAGTTCCACATCCTTTGTTTAAAATAGATGGGAACAATATAATTTATGATCTTCCCCTGGCTCCCTGGGAGGCAGCCCTTGGTGCCAAGGTTCGAGTCCCCACGCTGGAAGGGGAGGTGGAAATGAATATTCCGGCAGGCATCAGCAGCGGGCAGAAAATGCGCATTAAAGGCAAGGGACTTGGCCGGGGGACCGGCAAAGGGGATCAATTGGTCAGAATAATGATTAAGGCCCCCAGGGACCTTTCTGATGAAGAAAAAGAATTATGGAAGAAAATTTCCGAAGTTTCCAGCTTTAACCCCAGGGAGTAGCGGTTATTTCAGGGAGGATAAAATGTCTGACTTTATTGATAAACGAAGAAATGGCGCCCTGATCAGATCAAAACTGATACACTGGTCTCAGTTCGTTCAGCTTACAGGAGTATCCCCTAACATGCTTAACGAACTGGTGGAAATGGGCTGGGTGGAATCAGTTCAGACTTCTGTTGAAAGTTACCATTTCCCTGTAAAGGAAATTTTCAGGGTCCAGAAACTTGTGCGTATATGCAGAGATTTTGAGCTGTCCACAATAGGAGGAATGATCATCGTGGATCTGCTTGAGCGTATTGAAAGCCAGGAAAAAGAGATCCAGCAGTTGCGCAGATTGATTTGAAAACATTCAGGAGAGAACATTTATGGATATAAGCAGGTTTACCCAAAAATCCCAGGAGGCCATTTCCGCGGCGCAGAACATTGCCTTGCGGCTGGGACACCAGCAGGTAGATGTCGAACATCTGTTCAAGGCCCTGCTCGAGCAGGATCAGGGACTGGCGTCAAGATTGCTGCAACAGGCAGGATACGACAGTCAAGCCTTGAGCTCAGCCCTGGAAAGACAGCTGGAAAAGATGCCCCGGGTCAGCGGGCCGGGAACCCAGCCCGGTCAGATATTTGTGACTCAGAGATTGAACAAGCTGCTGATCAATGCTCAGGATCTGGCCAAAAACATGCAGGATGAATACGTAAGCATTGAACATATTATTTTGTGCATTCTGGACGAATCTCCGTCCACCGTTACAGGCAGGGTCATATCTGAATTCAAGATTGATAAGGACAGGGTTTTGTCTGCATTGACCGAAGTGCGCGGTCACCAGCGGGTTACATCTTCATCTCCGGAAGAAACCTATGAAGCGCTAAAAAAATATGGCAGGGATCTTGTGGAGGAGGCCAAAGAGGGCAAACTCGATCCTGTTATCGGAAGAGACAGTGAGATCCGGCGCTGCATAAGGATTCTGTCCAGGAGAACCAAGAATAATCCAGTACTTATAGGTGAAGCGGGTGTAGGCAAAACAGCTATTGCCGAGGGGCTGGCTCAGAGAATTCTAAATCGGGACGTCCCTGAGGGATTAAAGGACAAGACCATTTTCGCCCTGGATATGGGATCGCTTATCGCGGGGGCAAAATACAGAGGCGAGTTTGAGGAAAGGCTTAAAGCAGTATTGAAAGAGGTGCAGCAGTCAGAAGGCAGGATTTTGCTGTTCATTGATGAAATTCACACCATTGTCGGAGCCGGAAAGGCGGAAGGGGCCATGGATGCCGGCAACCTGTTGAAGCCAATGCTCGCCCGTGGTGAGCTTCATTGTGTTGGAGCGACCACTATTGATGAATATCGCAAGAATATTGAAAAAGATCCTGCTCTTGAACGCAGATTCCAGCCTGTGATGGTAGAAGAACCGAGTGTTGAGGACACTATCTCCATCTTGCGGGGTCTCAGGGAGAGGTTTGAAGTTCATCATGGAGTACGCATCAGCGACGCATCTCTGGTATCTGCTGCTACACTTTCCCACAGATACATCACTGACCGTTTCCTGCCCGACAAAGCTATTGACCTCATCGATGAAGCCGGGGCTAAAATCAGAAGCGAGATAGATTCTTTGCCTACAGAACTGGATGAGATAAACCGTAAGATCATGCAGCTCGAGATTGAACAGGAAGCCCTGAAACGCGAAAAGGACGAAGCTTCCAAGGAGAGACTGGATAAACTTAAAAAGGAACTTGCGGATCTCAAGGAAGAGCAGAACGGCCTCAAAAGCCGCTGGGAACAGGAAAAAGAATCCATTAATTCTCTGCGAAACATCAAGGAAGAGATTGAGCGAACAAAGCATGAAATTGAGAATGCCGAACGTGCTTACGATTTAAACAAGGCAGCTGAACTCAGATATGGAAAGCTGAATCAGCTCGAGCGCGAACTGGAGGAAAAGGAAGCCGTGCTCTCCGGTGAAGGCGGGGACACTCTGCTCAGGGAAGAAGTAGGGCCTGATGACGTGGCCGAGATAGTTTCCAAATGGACAGGCATTCCGGTGACCAGACTCATGGAAGGAGAAAGGGAGAAACTGCTTAAACTGGGCGAAATTCTGCATGAAAGAGTCATAGGTCAGGACAAGGCGGTTGATGCGGTGTCTGACGCGGTTCTCCGGGCCAGATCAGGACTCAAGGATCCACAGCGTCCTATCGGAACCTTCCTTTTTCTGGGGCCCACCGGTGTAGGCAAGACCGAGCTGTCCAAAACTCTGACCCTGAATCTTTTCGATACCGTGGATAACATGATACGCCTGGACATGTCCGAGTACATGGAAAAACATACTGTTGCCAGAATGATCGGTGCGCCTCCCGGTTATGTGGGATACGATGAAGGAGGACAGCTTACCGAGGCGGTTCGCCGCAAGCCGTACAGCGTTATCTTGTTTGACGAGGTGGAGAAGGCTCATGCCGATGTATTCAATGTACTTCTGCAGATCATGGATGACGGCCGTTTGACCGACAGCCACGGCCGGACCATCGATTTCAAGAACACAGTGATAATCATGACTTCCAATCTTGGTTCGCAATACCTCCTGGAAGGTATTACGCCTGAAGGACATTTAAAAGAACAGGTTCAAGGGCAGGTCATGAACACGGTCAAGGCTCATTTCCGGCCTGAGTTTCTGAATCGTCTTGATGAAATAGTCTTGTTCAAGCCTTTGCTGGTGGAAGAAATCAAGCAGATAATCGAGCTGTTGCTGCAGCAGATTCGCGATCGGCTCGAAGAAAGAAAGATTACCGTACAATTAAGCGAACAGGCCAGGGATTTTATTGCCAGAGAAGCTTATGACCCGGTTTATGGAGCAAGGCCATTGCGCAGGTATCTGCAGCAGCATGTTGAAACTCCTCTGGCCAAGGAGATCATTGCAGGCAGGCTTCTTGACGGCCAGGAAGTGATCATTGACATTGAAAACAACCAGTTGATCATCAAAATCCAATAAATACTGGACAAAACAGAAGCAAAAAGGCAGGTAAAAGACCTGCCTTTTTATATTCTCAGATGATAAAGAGCTGCTAAGGGGCTAAGGAACATAAATATATGGATCAACCCACATTATGCCTGGATATCGGCAGCGGCACCCAGGATGTCCTTTATTTTTTTCCCGGGGAAGAACTGGATAACTGCCCGAAGTTTGTTCTGCCTTCTCCGGCCCTGCAGGTGGCCGGAAAAATAGAAAAGTTGAGCAGACAGAAGAAAAATATTCACCTTTACGGTCATAATATGGGCGGAGGCTTTGCCAGGGTGTTAAAAAGACATCTGCAGCAAGGCGGCAAGGCATCAATAACTTCAGAGGCAGCTTTTGCCTTGTCCGATTCCAAAGACCGGGTTCTGGGTATGGATCTTGAAATCCGGGAGAACTCTCCAGCGGGGCATGTGCCGGTTTATCTTTCTGATTTTGATCCCGGATTCTGGCAGGGATATCTGGCCCAGACAGGTCTGGAGTATCCTGAACTGATCCTGGCCAGCGTCCAGGACCATGGCTTTCATCCTCAAGGCAGCAACCGTCTGGGCAGATTTGAAATCTGGAAAAAATTCCTGCTTCAAAGTGGGGGTTTTCTGCATGAACTGATTTTTGACCAGCCCCCGGCAGAAATGACCAGGCTTATCAGTTTGAAGCAGTGCACAGGTACAGGCCTGGTATGCGATACCGGCGCAGCTGCTCTTTTAGGGGCGCTTTTTGATCCGGAAGTGGAGATGCTGGCATTGAAGCGTGGAATTTGCGTGGTCAACGTGGGAAACAGTCATGTAATTGCCTTCCTGGTGCACGAAAACCGGGTGCTTGGCATCTATGAGCACCACACCGGCCTTTTGAGCGGAAAGAAACTGTGGGCTCAGCTGGACAGCCTCAAGAAAGGAATCCTGACCAGCGAACAGGTTTTCGATGATCAGGGGCATGGCTGCCTTATTCTTGAAGAGTCCGCAGCAAAAGATTTCGGTCCGACCTTTGTATTGGGTCCAAGACGCAGAATCCTTTCCGAATTTGACGTACGGTTTATTTGTCCAGGAGGAGACGTAATGCTTGCCGGGTGCTTTGGGCTGCTCAAAGGCGCTTTTCTCAGGTACAATAAATGAACGGCTGATCTGTGTAAATTTTTTAATCCATACTATAATATAGATTTGAGCTTATATGAACAATTATACCCTGGTCAGACCCGAACATTTGAATCACCATGGATTTCTGTTTGGCGGAGTGATGCTCAAATGGGTGGACGAATTTGCCTGGCTTGCTGCCAGCAAGGAATACAGAGGCTGTAAGCTGGTCACAGTGGCCATGAACGAGATCCGCTTTTCACAGCAGGTGGCTAATGGTTCCATTCTTCGCTTTAATATTAAATTTTCCAGCCAGGGAAGAAGTTCGGTCACATACATTGTGACTGTCTGTTCAGATGAGCCCGGAGCTGATCAGGAAAAAATCGTTTTTGAAAACAAGATCACCTTTGTCCGTGTTGATGCCCAGGGAAGAAAATGCGAGCTGCCTCCCAGAGAAGACGCCAGACCCTGGAGCGATGAACAGCACCTGGACTGTATTTAAAAAAAATATAATTCTGTTAAATTATTAATAACCTTGTAAAATATGAAAAACATGAAAAAAATTGTGATCGCCACCCGCGGCAGCAAACTGGCTCTCTGGCAGGCCGAACATATCGGCAGCCTGCTCAGTCAAAGATACGAGTTTCTGAAAGTTGAACTTTTGAAGATTAAAACCACCGGAGACAAGATTCTTGATGTGCCTCTGGCCAAGGTCGGGGGTAAGGGCCTGTTCGTTAAGGAAATTGAAGAGGCTCTGCTTGACGGCCGGGCAGATATTGCTGTGCACAGCATGAAGGATGTTCCGGCTAAGCTGCCTGAAGGTTTGAAACTTGGAATCATACCTGAGCGGGAATCAAGATTTGATCTTTTGCTGTCCAACAAATACCGCGACCTGGAATCTTTACCTCAAAACGCCAGGGTTGGGACCTCCAGTCTGAGAAGGCAGTCGCAGATTCTAAGTATAAGATCTGACCTTAAGGTGGAGACTCTGAGAGGGAATCTGGATACGCGTCTAAAGAAACTGAATGAAGGGCTTTATGATGCGATTATTGTAGCTTCTGCCGGGATGAAAAGGCTGGGGCTGCAGGCCGGCTACACCACAGAACTGGCCCCGCCTTCTTTTTTGCCCGCGGTTGGCCAGGGCGCTCTGGGCATTGAATACGCGGCTGAAAGAGGGGAACTGGATGAGATGTTGGGCTTTATGGATCATTACAGCACGCGTGTCTGCATACAATGTGAAAGGGCTTTTCTAGCCGAGCTTGAGGGAGGATGTCAGGTCCCCATTGCCTGCTGCTGCTTTCATGAAAACAGCGAAATAAAGGCTGTCGGTCTGGTTTGCGACTTGACCGGGTCCAGAATGGTCCGCAAGGAAAAGTCAGGCAAGCCTGAAGATGCACGCAATATCGGCGTAGAACTGGCCAGAGAGGTCCTGGATGACGGGGGCAGGGAAATTCTAAGGGAACTCTATTCTTCCCAGAACGCTTAAGCCCTGAATCCTGAGGTTATTTTTTTTATAGCCTGGTTGCCCCTGTATCCCGCACTTACTTTGGAAATTTTTAATCATTCTTAACTGAAGAAGATAGAAAGTAAGTGCGGGAGACAAATTCGGGAACCTGTTTTCATAAATCCAAAAATTAACTGTGATCCAGACCGATATCTTCAGCCACACCCTGCATTGCTTCAATCCCCAAAGTCAGAAATTCGGTCTGCTCCAGGCCCAGATACTTATATTCTCCGATGATCTCTCTGTTCACCGAAGCAGCAAAGGCCTTGTCCTTCATCTTTTTCTTCAGACTTTTGCTCTTCATGCCCGATAATCTGTCGGGTCTGACCAGGGCTGCAGCCATGATCAATCCGGTCAAGGTTTCCGCGCATCGTAAAGCATATTCAAGATCGGTTGACGGAGGTTGAGAGCTGTTCATTTCAGCGGCATGAGCCTCAATGGCCCGAATTGCCTCAGGCGGCAGTTCGCCCTGAAGCATGGAAGCACTCTCCAGACCATGCCTTTCGGGCTTATTTTCAGTCAAAGTATAGTCAAGATCGTGCATAAGTCCTGTCAGACCCCATATTTCGGGATCGTGTCCCATTCTTTCGGCCAGGCGGCGCATGACCGCTTCTGTTGACAAGCTGTGTTTGATAAGGTTGTTTTCATGCACGTTACTGTGCAATAATTCCATGGCTTTTTCCCTGTTGAGCATAAAGCGGAACCTCCCATATCCGGTGCGTTTATAAAAAACTTCATTTTCATGGATATTTAATGGTTTACGTTCAGCAGGCTGAAGTTCGAAATTTTAAATTATAGGTTCTGCAATGGGCTGTAAAGCCTTGTTTCACCTTTTTTATCCGGCGGCCGGAATATTGACTTTTAAAAGTATTTAATTAAATTTATTAATCGTTATTTACAGGGACTGCCAATTTATTTCCAGTTACAGGGACCAGGAGGATTAAGAAGAAATGAAAAGAGTTGCCTTATTTGTTGCTACCAATATAGCCATATTGGTGGTCTTGTTTATTATTACCACTATTTTTGGGGTACATCGCTATCTGGACGAAACGGGCCTGAATCTGACCCATCTGCTGATATTTGCAGCGATCCTAGGGTTTGGAGGCTCGTTTATTTCTCTGGTTATTTCCAAATGGATGGCCAAACGAATGACCGGAGCCAAAGTAATAGACAGGCCTGCCAATGAAACGGAGAACTGGCTGGTGCAGACTGTCAGGCGCCAGGCTTCCAGCGCGGGAATCGGCATGCCTGAGGTGGCCATATTTGACTCTGCTGCTCCAAATGCCTTTGCTACCGGAATGAAAAGGGATTCGGCACTTGTGGCTGTCAGTACAGGCCTGTTAAGGACCATGAACAAAGATGAAGTTGAAGCTGTACTGGGCCATGAAATAAGCCACGTCGCAAATGGAGACATGCTTACTCTGACTTTGATTCAGGGAGTGGTTAATACCTTTGTCATCTTCCTTTCCAGGGTGGTCGGCTATTTTGTTGATCGGGTCATCCTTAAAAATGAGGAAGGTTTCGGTATTGGTTTTTTTGTAACCTCGATCGTGGCTCAGATTGTCTTCGGTATTCTTGCCAGCACAATCGTCATGTGGTTCAGCAGGCAGCGTGAATTCAGGGCAGATGCCGGCGGAGCACAACTGGCTGGAACAGGTAAGATGATTTCCGCCCTTGAAAAACTTCAAAAAGGCATTCAGGAGCCTTTGCCTGAACAGATGGCTTCTTTCGGAATCAACGGCAAAAAGGACTATGGATGGAAAATGCTTTTTATGACTCATCCGCCCATTGAACATCGAATTGCCGCCTTAAAGAGCTCCGGAAGGCAATAGCAGCACCTTCTTTGATGATTAATACCTTTAAAGCCCTGCCGCCCCGAACCTGGACGGCAGGGCTTTTTGTTGCTGGATTCAAGCTCTTCGAAGGATTTGGGATGATTTGCTTGTGCTTTTCCAGTCAGAAGCGTGCCGACAGATTTAATGGATAACCTGCAAATATTTTTTGTTTTTTTATATTGAAATTCATGTTGACATCACGGTTGCAAATGTATAGATAATATTATCCTGCCGTTGATACACTTCATGTTCCTTGAGCACCTGTTAAGTTTTCAATCAGTACATTTTCTTATTGACATGGTGTTTGATTTTGATTAAGAATGACAAGTTCGACGGTTATGTTCTTTGACAATCAAATAGTGAGTCGACCTGGTAAGGTTTTTTTTATTTGTTTAATTTGCTTTGAGAGCTTTAATAGCTTTTCGGTTATATTTTAACTGGAGGGTTTG
>SLDX01000037.1 GCA_007125075.1 Desulfonatronospira sp. | reverse complement strand
TGCCGGGCGGTCTGTTTTCTGTGGCACTTTCCCGGGGTCGCCCCCGCTGGGCGTTACCCAGCGTCCTGCCCTGCGGAGCCCGGACTTTCCTCCCGGCACCCATTTTAAAAAAAGGAATTGAGGGATTTCAGACGATGATATTCACGCCTGATTACAGAACCGTGATTCCTTTTTCAAAAATGGGTGCCGGACGACAGTCTGTCCAACTCCCACGATAATTATAATCAGATTGCAAATTTATGCAAGATCCGGCCGTAAACTTCAGGCATGCTCTTTCACCTGATTTTCAGCTGAAAAATGCTCTTCCCAGTAAATAAGTCTCTGGCAATTGGGACAACTCAGGATCTGCTCTCCTTTTTGTATCTCCACGAATGATTGCGGTGGGATGCTGATGAAACATCCGGTGCATACGCTTTTTTTGACTGAAACAATAATCGGGTTGTGCAATCTGTCCTTAATAAAATTATATCTGGATAAGATAGGTACGGGAATATCAGCGCAGGCTTTTTTGCGCGCACCTTCAAGTTTTTTAATGCGGTCATTAATCTGTTTGAGTTCAGTAACCAGGGTAGCCTGGCTGGTGGCCAACTCATCGCGCAGATTCTGAATATGATTGTTCAGTTCTTCTTTTTTTTCAAGATTTATGTGCAGGTCTTCAAGAAGATTGGTCAGTTCCTCTTCCCGGAAACGGTTCATCTTTTCCAGATTATCCATTTCGCGCATCATGGCATGATATTCTCTGGTATTACTGATCATCATCAGTTTATTTTTGCTTTTCTTTATCTTGTGACTATCCTCTTCAATATCGTGTTCAAGCTTTTTTTTCTGATTATTCAACAGTTTTAAACGATCTTCCAGCTGTTCCATCTGGTCTTCAAGACCTTCGAGTTCATTTTTCAGATTTTCAAGATGCTTGGGAGACTCTTCCATCTTGTTTTTTAATTCAATCAATTCAGTGTCGATTTCTTGCAAAGTGACCAGTTTTTTTATTTGATCTATGTACTTGCTCAATTTAATCCTCCCCTGGACTAGATTTTAAAGCGGGAATATCAGATATGTACAGTGGTACATTTCCTTTAATATAATGAAATTGAATTCCGGGAGCTTTTTGGCGCAGAACCCGGCACCAATCAAGCATCATTTTTTCTTCAAGAATAAAGTGGCCGACATCAAGGGTGAATCCCAGGGGTTCAATTTCCTGGGCCTTGTGATACTTGAGGTCCCCGCTCATAAATACATCCGCACCAAGAGCAAAAGCTCTGGAAGCCAGATCACCTCCTGAGCCGGGACAGTAGCCTACTTTTTGGACATATTCAGGCTGAGTGCCGATGCAGATAATTTTCTTCAGCTCCAGAAGCCGCGCCAATTTGTTTATAAATGTGGAAAAGGGGATTTTTTCAGCCATAACTCCATAAATGCCGAGCCCGAAAACCCGGTCATGCCCAGGGCTTGGCCAGCGCTCAAAGGAAAACAAGCCCATCTCTTCCTTAAGCCTGAGCAGAAAAGTCTCCACTTTTTCGCGGGGCAGAACGATTCCACTGACCCTTTTTTCATGATGTATGACTTTCTGGACTTCGAAAGCCGTTGAAATCTTGTCTGT
The DNA here is from genome assembly GCA_007125075.1 of Desulfonatronospira sp. GTDB lineage: Bacteria > Desulfobacterota > Desulfovibrionia > Desulfovibrionales > Desulfonatronovibrionaceae > Desulfonatronospira. The sequence goes on along the minus strand of SLDX01000037.1, from coordinate 6,126 downwards.
TTCCAGCTGCAGCGGCGGAGTAAAACTTAAGAATTCGCTTTGGATATTCTTGGTGGGCAGAATAACCCGGCATTGTTCGAGTTTCAGTTCCCGGGCCAGCCATCCCGCTGGTCCTGATGGATTGACATCCAAAGAAGTATGTGCGCTGTACAGGCATGTCCCTGTTGATAGAAGAAGGCTCAAAATGTGGTGGAAGGAATCTATTTTATCCGGAAGCCTCGGCTTAATGGACAGGGGATGATGACTGAGTATTAGATCGCAGCCAAGACGCACAGCTTTATCAATGCTGTCCGGAGAAGGATCAAGACACAGTCCAACTGCTTTCAGCTCTTCTTTATCAGCAGCCACCTGAATTCCTGACCTGTCCCAGTCAAGAGCCAGATTTAAAGGTGCATCTTCTTCGATAAGATTTAGAAAGTCATTAAGTAGCATTCGTGTTTGAACCCTGGAATCAAATCCTCAGAAAGACCTCCGGGAGATTGTGGAAACAAAAAAAGGTGCTTCCCTGGTTTAACCGCAGGAAGCACCTTTTTGAGTGTGCTTTCAGGCCCGATGTCGGGCAAATTTTGATATAATCTTGTTTTCCGGACCTCATTTTTTTCCTCAGCTTTGTGGTGGGCCAACCAGGATTTGAACCTGGGACCTTCCGGTTATGAGCCGGTGGCTCTGCCAACTGAGCTATTGGCCCTGTCATGATAAAAAAAATTATCTATGCTTTTTTGTCTCTAATGTCAATACTTTGTTTCAGGCCCATAAAAAAACCCGGCTTTGTGCCGGGTTTTTTTTATATATCCATGAGAAAAATCCGAATGATTCAGAAATGTATATCAGCTAATATTTCAATAACTTATCCAGCATAAGCCTTTTCAAAATTGGGCACAACCTGTTTCTTGCGGCTCATAACGCCGTCCAGCCAGACAGAAGTGCCTTCCACTGACTTGCCAAAGGCTTTCTGAACATAGGAAGGATCATCTGCCAAAACCAGCATCTCTGTACCTTCTTTCATGATGTCGGTAAGCATGAGGTAAACGGCGTTTCTTCCGCCTTCCTCTTTCACCTTTTTCATCTCGGCGTACAGGGAATCCTTGACCGGTTCGACAATAGACAGATCGACAACTTCCAGCTGACCGATGCCCACTTTGTTGCCGCTCATGTTAAAATCCTTATAGTCTCTGAAGAGCAGGTCCCTTGGAGAGTCTTTGTCCACAGCGGACTTGACCTTGAACATTTCCATGCCCAGGTCCATAAGGTCGCTTACGCCAGCGATTTTAGCCAGATCTTCACTGGCTTTTTTGTCCTGATCAGTGCAGGTAGCTGATTTGAAAATGACTGTATCGCTAAGTATGGAACAAAGCATTGCCCCGGCGATGTCTTTGGGGATTTCCACTCCATAAAAATCATACATGGATTTAACGACTGTAGTAGTGCATCCTACAGGCCAGATCCAGCATTCCAGGGGGTTCGGGGTGGTTACATCTCCCAGCTTGTGGTGATCAATGATGGCGAGAATTTCAGCCTGGCCGAGGTCGTCAGGGCTTTGAGCCAGATCGGAATGGTCAACCAGGATGACCTTCTGCCCAGCCACGGATGTCACTAATTCCGGTGCTTTGAGGCCGAACTTGTCCAGAACGAATTTACTCTCCGGAGTCAATTCTCCCTGAGCGACAGGTTTGCAATCCAGGCCAAGCTTGCTTTTCAGGTCAGCCACTGCGATGGCTGCACAGATGGAATCAGTGTCGGGGTTCTTGTGTCCAAAGACTAGTACAGACATAAACTACCTCCTAAGATTGAGTTTTTTAGTTTGTCGATAAATGGATTGTGCTTTTTAGCACGAAGTTTAAGACCTGCCAAGCTAAAAATAACACCATGAAGAAAAAGATTGTTTGTGCCAATCTTTGTAAATTACTGTTTCCACAGCCATGGGATTTTAAAAGACCAGGCATATCTAATCTGGATGTCAATAAAGAATAATGCCTGGATTTATAATACGCATCAGTTTTGGGTATAATTTTGTTGAATTCCCGTTCTGCAATAAGTTCAAATTATGAGTTAATCACGAGCGCGAATAACATTATGTTTTTTCCGATTCCTGACTCCTCAACAGGGTAAGCACTCCATCACGCCAAGGCTTGAACTTCGCTTCGCTCCGGCTTTGAGTACATTCGGGCTGGGCTTCGGAGAAGCCCGCCCTATCCGGAAATCAGCAGCATACCATTGAAGTAGGCCGCCGCTCTCCGAGCGGCAGGCCAGTTCTGACGACTTCCCGTTGTCTAAGGGCATGGTTTTGAGCCGTCCGCGGATGATCACCCCTGAATATGTACTTGCTCAATTTGATACTCCCTGGACTGGATTTTAATGCGGGAAATATCAGATATGTACAGGGTACATTTGGATTTTACCAGGACCATTGCCGATGTGGTCGCATTCCAGTATTCCAGCATTCCAGTATTCCAGCATTCCAGTATTTTAGCATTCCAGTCACGCCAAGCGTGATCTCCGCTTCGCTCTGATATTTTTCCTCTGGCATCCGAGGTCCGACGTCCGATCTCTGATTATATTTCCAGCATCCCAGCATTTCTTAATCCTGACAAGTCAGATTTCAAAACTTATTTTAATGGCATAAAAAAATATTTTCTGCTGATGTCTGACGTTGATATTTTCAAGGCCTGGATGTATCGGAAATAATGCTTACGGCAAAAGGATTTTAATTCAAGGTACGAACCTTATGCCCATTGAAACGGAAATCAAATTTTTTGTAGAGGATTTCTCCCAGATACACGAACGTATAAACAGCCTGGGATATTCTTGTTCTGACTGGTATTTTGAACAGAATCTTGTGTTTGATTATGAAAGCGGTGCTTTGAGGCAAAAAGATATCCTTTTGAGAATCAGAAGAGGGCTGGCTGACAAGGTAACACTCAAGCTACCGGCTGATGAAATTAATTTAACGTACAAGCAAAGAGAAGAGCTTGAATCCGAATTGGCTGACCCGGGAGCAATGGAAAAAATATTTAACTGTCTTGGTCTTCAGGTCTGGTTCAGATATGAAAAATTTCGAAGGACCTGCCGTCTGGATGAAATTAAAGTCTGCCTTGATATCCTGCCTTTCGGCTATTATGTCGAGCTTGAAGGTATGGAGCACAAGCTTAACCGGGCTGCAGAGGAACTGGGGATTGAATATGAACAGTCATCGATCAAGACCTATCATGAGCTGCACCAGGACTTTCAAAAAGAAAGCGGCATGGAACCTGATCCTAATTTTGTGTTCAGTGCCGGACAAAAAGAAATTTTAGCCCAAAAACTTAATGTAAAACTTTAAGGAGTAAAAAATTGTTCAGTCCCGAGGAACTGCAAAGATATGCCCAGGTAATGTCCTGGGGGATGCATAAGGCCAGAAAGTACCCCTTTCTTCCCGGAGATATAGTCCTTATTCGAACGGATCAGGCCTGCATGCCTCTGGCCCATGAATTATATAAAAAATTTCTGGAGATGGAGTTCAATCCGGTTTTTCGGATCACCCTGCCTGAAGACCTGGAAAAATCTTTCTTTTCTCTGGCAGGGGATCCTCAATTGGAATTTCAGGTTCCGGGTGACCGCGAATTATATTCCAGTCTTAACGGGCTCATTTCCCTTCTGGGTCCGCAGTCGTTGACCCATTTAAAAGACATAGACCCTTCACGGATCGGAAAATATGCCGTAGCCAAAAAATATTTGCGCGAAATATTGGAAAAACGCGAATCCGAGGGCCTTTTCGGCTGGAGTCTCTGTCTTTATCCCACCAGTGAACTGGCGGAAAAGGCGGGTATCAGCCTGGAGGAATACAAGAAGCAGATCAGTAAGGCGGTTTACCTTGACCATGATCAGCCCGAAGCCATCTGGGAAGAGATTTTTAATCAATCCCGGAAGATCAAGGATTGGCTGAACAGCATGGAAGTGGAATTTTTTCATGTTTTGTCGGACAATACGGATCTTAAGGTATTTCCTGGAGAAAAGCGCAAATGGCTGGGCCTTTCAGGACACAACATTCCCAGTTTCGAAGTGTTTCTTTCCCCGGATTTTCGAATGACCCAGGGTGTGTTCTATGCGGACCAGCCATCATACCGCAGTGGAAATTTCGTCCGTGGAGTACGGCTTCATTTCCAGGATGGCAGGCTTGTGGACATGAGTGCGGAGGAAGGCGAGAATTTTTTGCGCAAGCAGGTGAGCATGGACAAGGGAGCTTCCATGGTAGGAGAGTTTTCCTTGACCGACAGGCGCTTTTCCAGGATCGACAGTTTTATGGCTCATACACTCTATGATGAAAATTTCGGTGGAGACAATGGAAATTGTCACATTGCCCTTGGGGCTTCTTATGCTGACACATACGCACTGGACCCGGTGGAACTGACTCCTGAGCTTAAGCAGAAACTGGGTTTCAATGATTCAGCCCTGCACTGGGATCTGGTGAATACAGAAAAAAAGGAAGTGCGCGCTCATTTGAAAAATGGTGAAATTAAAACCATTTATGAAAACGGCCAGTTTGCCGTGGCACAATTTTAAATTCTCAAACTCTGATCCATGGACCTTTTTTGGCTCTTCCGGTTTAAGCGTACGTAGCCGGGAAAAGGCAATATCAGATATCAGACATCGGACACACCGGATATCGGACGTCTGTAGTCTGTAGTCTGTCGTCTGATTAGGCCGGGCGTGAGGTATTCTTTTTCTTTTCGAGGAAGTACGCTTCAACCGGATGATCCCCTTTTTTTGAAAGCTGCAGGACCAATCCAGCAATGAAACATCAATTTCAAGCGGCTAATCTTCTGAAAAAGGACGGCAAATGAAAATCATCAAGATAATGCCCTGTCTGGACATGAAAAACGGACGGGTTGTCAAAGGGGTGAACTTCGTAAATATCCAGGACGCCGGTGATCCTGTGGAGCATGCCTCTTTTTATGAAAAGGAGGGTGCTGATGAACTGGCCATACTGGACATTTCAGCCACACAGGAAAGCAGGAAGACGAAACTTGAATGGGTTCGAAGCGTTTCTTCGGTGATCACCATCCCCCTTACAGTGGGCGGCGGAATCTCCTCGCTCGAGGACATTGAAATGGTTTTTGAGGCCGGAGCTGACAAAGTGTCCATAAGCAGCGCGGCTGTAAAAAATCCCGGTCTGATCGATGAGGCTGCCGGCGCCTGGGGATCAGGACGGGTGACCATAGCCATTGACGGCAGACGCAATCAGGATATGGCTTCGGGTTTCGAGCTGGTCGTCTCCGGGGGGACCACACCTGTGGGCCGCGACGCCGTAGCCTGGGCCAGGGAGTGTGAGAAGCGAGGAGCAGGTGTTCTTCTGCCCACCAGCATGGATGGGGACGGCACAAAGAAGGGATATGATCTGGAATTCACCAGGGCCATTGCCGATGTGGCCGGCATACCGGTTGTTGCTTCCGGCGGGGCAGGGAAGCTTGAGCATTTCTATCAGGGCGTGGTTCAGGGAGGAGCTGAGATTCTGCTAGCGGCCTCGGTTTTTCATTACCGGACCCTGAGCATCCGGCAGGTCAAGGAATATCTGCGCGACAAAGGCCTGGAAGTAAATCTGTGATGACGACCCTTTCCTATCCCTTTCCTGAGCAGGGAAGAAAGCAAATCCGGTTACTGTAACCAGGCACAGCTCCTGATCTCAAACTCCTCTCCCTGGTCAGGAGAGGTTGGGAGAGGGTGGCTGTAAACCATCAATATTGTACCTGCCCGTCTTGGTTCTCTGTCCTCTGCCTGCCACGCCAGAGGCTTTTTTCTCTGTATCGAGAGGCGAACGCGGCTCCGAACTCCTCTCACTGGTTAGGGAGAGGTTGGGAGAGGGTCGCCATGTATTCTATATTATCCTGAGGTTCTTATGGAATTCACTTTCACCCCGATCGGCAGGATGCGCGTGTACGCGCAGAACATCCCGAGACACTGGAGCATCTCTGATATTGAGGGAGAACTGATCATCAATTCCGACATGATTCCGGGCATCCGGGATATCGTCCCTGGTCAGCGCCTTGTGGTTATATTCGCTTTTGACCGCAGCCGCTTGTTTGCCGAACAGGATCTTATTCAAAAGCCGCCGCACAAAGAAGAATACTTGGGGGTCTTTTCCACCTGCTC
>SLDX01000105.1 GCA_007125075.1 Desulfonatronospira sp. | reverse complement strand
CCGGCTACAATTAATGGTGGAAATGAACCGGACCCTGGATAACGTAACTAATGCTGTCGACCTGCTCATTCTCAGGCCGGATGAATATGATCAAGAAAAACATATTCCCGGGACCATAGCCGGATATGCCGGACAGGAGGGCAGGGTCATCTATGAAAGTTCCGCGTGATGTTCTTCTAAAGCAGCATTATACCTCTGACATCGACCTCCGCCCCTGCGCCACTCCCACTCCCAGCAGTACGGCAAAAAAAACAGCCACGGCAGGAATCTGCAGGCTGAAATCAACCAGCGAATGAAGTTCAATGAGCACGCAGGCGTTGATCTCCACTGCAGGTAGACATGATTCCTCCTTCTTCGAAAAAAGCCGATGGTGCAGAACAGCAAACCAGATAAGATTGTGGGCAATTGATGCACAGGCAACTGATCATATTATGTTCTGACATATTGGTGTTTTGGTGCTTATATGATAGGCATTAAACCATAAACCGGGAGAGGTTATGAGCAGATTAACCATAAATCTTGATGATGACCTGCACAGAGCCCTTAAGGAAGCCTCTGCCAGGCAAGGCCGCAGCATCAGCAGCATAATCGAGGAGAGCCTGCTGTTTCGGGGCATCAAGCCCATGGAAAGCGCCCGCCGCCTGGTGGAACTGTCCAGATCCGGTGCCGGGTACAGCCATGAAAAAGCCCTTAACCTGGCAGTAGCAGAAACCAGGAAGCACAGGGGTTCGTGATAAAGCGCATATTTTTGGTTGACACCAATGTGTTTGTGGCCGGGCTGATAACCTCGGAGCGACAGGCACCTACCGCTTTGATTGTTGACGTTATGCTGAGTGGAAGAATGGTCTTTCTCCTCTCCCCAAAGCTGCTTGACGAATACCGCCATGTTCTGCAAAGACCCGCAATTGCAAATCTCCACGGATTGAGCCATGCTCAGATTGAGCTTATTCTTGTGGAAACAACAGCCAATGCCATCTGGCGTGAGCCCCGCCCGGACAAAGCATACGTCTGCCCTGACCTGGGTGTCGCCCAATTGTGGGATCTTCTGGCATCAGAGCCATCTGCGGTACTTATTACCGGAGACCGGCTGCTCATTGACAATCCAAGGCCCGGGACATCAGTCATCACACCTTCTGCCTGGCGCGATCAGTTCTGAACACCCCGTTTTTGTGTTCAATGCGCTCCCGGATTATTGTCCTGGCTTTTTGACCTTTTTTTGCCCCTTCCTCAGACGTGTCTATGGCGTAAACAAAATTATTGTGTCCAGGAATGATTTATCTTCATGCAGCTCATCCCGGTCCATGATCTATCGCCTGTCGCAGCGCCGCAGCGCCGGTAGAATCATTTGGTGGTTCACCTTTTTTGCATAGTTGTTGATCGTAACAGCAATCAAAATCCTGAGATTATGCCGTTAAAGCAGAAATTGTACTCATCCAAGATATCGCGATGGCGAAAAACCAATCCCCAGGCATATCTGGCTGGCTTGTCTCGGTTGGGAAGCTACTCGTCCCAGAGACATCAGACGTCCGACATCAGACATCTGCTCTAGACAGTATCTTGCAGCAGCCAGTCCACAATTGGTTGAGCACTGATCCAGTCCGGCATGTCCAAGCCCGGCTGGATGCTTTCCGCAAGCAAAATGGCCCGGCCTTCCGGCATGGATTTTCCGGCTGCTTCAAGCCCCTTAATCTCCCTGGCCACATTGGTTTCGTCCAGTCTGGCGGTAACCTGGACCAGGAGCGGCTCTTCAGCCATGGGGCAGGCGATGAAATCGCACTCCCATCCATTGCGCAGAAAATAAATTTCGCGGGTCTTCTCGCGCAAATGCCTGAAGACCATATTTTCCAGAAGCCTTCCCCGATCTTCCGCAAAAGAATAGTGCAGGGCGGTGGCCAGGCCATTATCGTAGAGGTAGACCTTCCTGTTGCTCATTTCCCGTCTGACAACAGATGGATCAAAGCGTTCGACCCTGGCCAGCATATATATGGCGAACACCTCGTCCATCATCCGGTACAAGGAATCCTTGCCAATGGAAAAGCCTCTGGATTTGAGATCATTATACAACTTGTGCACTGAAAACTCTTTGGTAAACGAGCCAATGAGCCTTTTGAGGAGGAACTTGAGTACCGAAGGATCTGAAACCCTGAATCTTTCCACCAGGTCACGGTAGAACATGACATTGAAATATTCCTGAAGAACCTGAGCTTTGAAGCGTTCATCAACATCAAGGAGCTCAGGATATCCACCCCAGAAACAGTACCGCTCAAAAGCCCGTCCAGTCAGGGCCCTTTCTTTGCTGGACACTGGAGGCCGGGTGGGAAGATCCTGGAAGCGTAAGAATTCAGCAAAAGAAAGGGGCAGGATTTCAAAAGACAACCCCCGACCTCTTAAAGAGGTGGCGATTTCCTGCGATAAAAGCCTGGAATTGGACCCAGTAAGGAAAATGCGTCTGGAAATTCCGTCCAGAATCCTGCGCACGAATTTTTCCCAATTGGTCAGTTCCTGAATCTCATCAAAAAACAGGTAGATTCGGGATAAGTCCTGTTCTGGATAAAGCTCCCTGTAAGCGTCGAAGATGAGGTCGTTCTCACCCTCCAACTCCAGGCGCTCATCTTCGAAATTGATGTACAGCATTTCCCGGTGCTCAACACCCGTGGCCATTAAATCAGACATGAGCTGAAAGAGATAAAACGTCTTGCCTGCGCGCCTGGGGCCGACTATGCTTATTATTTTGCCTAGACCAAGCGGAACTTCAAGGCTCCTGCGCTTGAAATCCGGTAAAGGAGAATAGTGGAAATCTGCAATGATTCGCTTGATTTGATCTTTCATAAGGAAAATATTTCATAGTATTTTCCGTTTTGCAAGGAAAAAATTAAGGTGCTGATTTTCTTTCTCTGTTCCTGCCTATTTTTCTTCCGTTCGCTTCGTTCGTTTCGTCCTATTAACAGACCTTTGCTCTACGGCCTTGCCGCCCCAGTTAAATGGAAGAAGATTTTAATGGGTAAATGTTCAACTGGGTTCACCCGGTTAAATACGGCGAAGCCGTAGACCTTTGGTCATTTAACCGGGTGAAGTTATGTTGCCAGTATCTTGCAATATTCCGCCTTACCCGACTGTTTTTTAGTAGGTTTTAATTTTTAACATACCCCGCATACCCCGCCCTTTGAGGAAGGTATCATGTAACCGGCTCTTCCTCAGCATTCCATTCACGCCAAAGCGTGATTTCCGCTTCGCTCCAACATTCCAGCATCCCAGTATTCCAGCATGCAAGCATTAATCTCTGAGATCCTTACTGCTTGACTAACAACATGCTGCATCATATAATGAGTCAACATGAATCAGGAGGTGAATCATGCGGCAAATCACAATCCGGGGCATCGACCCTGAAATTGAGCAGGAAATCCGTCGAAGGGCGAATGAAAGTCAAAAATCCATCAATCAAATCATCAAAGAAATCATTTATAAACAATTCAGGCCGTCGAAATCTCCAGCATCCTCTCTGAAACAGCTGTCTGGCGGATGGACCAGGGAACAGGCAGCTGAATTCGAATCAGCCATCAAATCCTGTGAACAGATCGATGAGGAAATGTGGAAATGAAGCTGATTCTGGACACCAACGCCTATGTAGGTTTTAAGCTGGGTTATTCCAAATTGGTTGAATATCTTGTTCGTGCGGATGTTATATTTATTTCCCCTATCGTACTGGGCGAACTCATGTTCGGATTCCGGAACGGCTCCAGGTTTTCCGAAAATATGGAAGATCTGAATCTGTTTTTGTCACATCCGGCAGTTGAAACCACTACAATTACCGATATTACTTCTGACAGATATTCAAGAATCGCCTTGCTGCTTAAACAGCGGGGAACGCCCATTCCTTCGAACGACATATGGATTGCGGCACAGACAATGGAAACAGGTGCGGAGCTTGTAACCATGGATAAACATTTTGATAATATCAGCGGCCTGGTCTATCGTCTTTTTGTCCTCCCCTCAACTTCCCAACCTCAAAATCTCTAACAGGCAGTCCAAAATCTCACCTCTTTTATTTCCTCTCTGAAACCGTGAAATCATTTTGACTGCATACTGGGCGGTCAAGTCGTTTTCTGCAGCTGGCTGTGCCATAGGCTGTTCAGATAGTATCCACTTTCCCTGTCTATTCTTATTTCAGAAAGAGATCTGGTCAAGTTCTGCAGACCTCCTTTGGAAACGAAAGAGCGGTAATTGACAAGATGCTCCTTTCCGGCGAAGCGTTCCGGAATATGAGCCAGATAATACATGATCCTGCTGCCCGTATCTGTTACTCGTCCATGATCAAGAAGCGAAAGGTAGCCTTCCGGGCGGATTATGCGCAGGGCTTCGCTGAGAATTTCATTCTGCATCTGAGAAGGGTGTTCGTGAAGGACCAGGCTTAGAACCGCGCAATCAAAACTGTGAGGGAGAAAATGCGTTCTGGAGATGTCCTCCTGAAAATAGGTGGTTTCCTTTGAGTTGGCCCTGGCCTTTTTAAGCATTGCTCCGGACAGGTCCACCCCGTAGGTCTCAAAACCGTATTCAGCCAGCAAGGCGCATTGCCTGCCGGTTCCGCAGCCCAGATCGACTACAGTTTTTACCGGTCTGTCCTTGATGAGTTCGCAGATGTCCTTGCGGATGCCCTCCAGAAAGGGAGAAGTGAACAAATCGTAGACCGGAGCTAAACGGATATAAGGATCAAGATGCTTCATTATTTTTCTCGACTATGGTCCAGTTTTTTAAAAGCATTTTTTATCAGTTCCATTTCCGGATCACCCATGTCCGCCCTGATGCACAGACGAAGCCTGGCCGAATTCCTGGCTACCGTAGGTGGGCGGATGGCTCCCGCATAGATGCCCATTTCCATCAGCTTCCCCTGAAACCGAAGAGCTCTCCGGCTTTCGCCAAGAATTACCGGAATGATCTGAGTGGTGCTTGACCCGGTATCGTAACCGAGATTGTTCAAATAAAGCCTTATATCTTCGGCCATCAACAGAAGTTTTTCTCCTTTTTCAGGATGGGCCTCCACCTGACGCAGGGCTTCCAGATTTGCCCCTACAACAGCCGGAGGCAGAGCTGTAGAATAGATAAGGCTTCTGGCCCTGTTTGTGAGCAGATCGATCAACTCCCTTGATCCGGCCACATAGCCTCCAAATGATCCCAGAGCTTTGCTGAATGTGCCCATATGCGCGTCAATCTCCTGATCCAGACCCAAATCAGCGGCCAGGCCTTTTCCCAGACCCAGTACTCCTGTTGCATGCGCTTCATCAATGATAAGCGTGACCTTGTGTTTCTTGCACAACAGCACCAATTCCGATAACGGAGCCCTGTCGCCGTCCATGCTGAAAACACTGTCTGTAATCAAAATCTTTTGAGCCTGCTCAGGTGCCTTTTGAAGTAAAAATTCCAGATGTTCTGGATCGGCGTGCCTGTAACGAATATGCTCGGCTCTGGACAAAATTATACCGTCTATAATGCTTGCATGGTTCAGTCGATCAGAAAATACGAGCGTTTTTCTGTCGGCAAGGGAGCTTATGATTCCAAGGTTTGCTGTATATCCCGAATTCATGGCCAGTGCTGCAGGAGTCTTTTTGAAGCTGCGCAGGCTTTGTTCGAGTTCACCGTACAGGGCGTAATTGCCCGTGATCAGTCTTGATGCTCCGCTGGATGCTCCGAACGTCTGTACAGACTGAATGGCTGCCTGTTTCAGGCTTTCGGATCCAGCCAGACCCAGATAGTTGTTGGAGGCCAGGTTGAGCAGTCTTTTTCCTGTGTGCATCAGGTAAAGATCACTTCCATGATCTATGTTCGGGATACTCCGCAGATGACCTTCGCGCTTTATCCTGTCCAGTCCGTTTTTGACTCTGGAATATATTGTTTCGGACATAATTTGTTGCTCAGCGAACGAACTTGTTTTAAAAAACGTTTATTAATAAGAGCATTATGAGGTAATTATCCTGCCTGTATCTTACAGACTGGGCATGCTGCCGGTCAAACATTGAGCACATTCGGGCAGGCATTTACCATTGTTTTTCTTTAAATGGCGTTATAGAGAACACATAATTTTCTGACGGCGCAAAGGCAAGAGAATTCAACAGTTAAGCAAAATCAGCTGATTATATTTCTTATGCTTTTTTCCCGGGCTGAATTTTTTGAGAATGGAACAGAAAGAGGGTTCCGGATTAGGCATCTGTATGTTTTTCAACCGTAAAAAATTAAGGATCTGTCAATGAACATCTGTATTGTCGGTACCGGCTACGTGGGTCTGGTCAGCGCAGCATGTCTCGCGGAGATGGGCAACAATGTATACTGTGTGGATGTCAATCCCGAGGTTGTGCAAATCCTCAATCAGGGGGAGGTGCACATTTATGAACCCGGGCTGGAGGAGCTTGTCCGCAGAAACAAAGACCAGGGCAGACTGTTTTTCACTACGGACATAAGAGAAGGGCTGGAGAACTGTCTTTTCGTCTTTATTTGCGTGGGAACTCCTTCTCAGCATGACGGCTGTGCAGATCTGAGCTATGTGCGCCAGGTGGCTCTCGATGTCGGACAATACATGCAGGATTATAAGATAATTGTGAACAAGTCTACAGTGCCCGTAGGCACGGCGGACATGGTCTGTGAAATTGTAAGGACAGAGCTGGCCAAGCGGGGACTTGATCTTGAATTCGATGTGGTCTCCAATCCTGAGTTTCTCAAGGAAGGAGATGCGGTAGCTGACTTTATGAAGCCGGATCGGGTAATAGTAGGTACTGACAATATCCGCACGGCTGAACTGCTTAAGGTTCTCTATTCTCCATTTGCGCGCAGCCGGGAAAAGATGATCGTCATGGACCTGCGCAGTGCAGAAATGACCAAGTACGCTTCCAACTGCATGCTGGCCTCAAAAATTTCATTCATCAATGAGATTGCCAATATCTGCGAAAAAGTGGGGGCGGATATTGCGGATGTGCGCAGGGGCATAGGTTCTGATCATCGCATCGGCTATCATTTTATCTATCCCGGAGTCGGTTTCGGCGGATCGTGTTTTCCAAAGGATGTATCCGCCTTGATCAATACCGCAAGGGAGCAGGGGTATGTTCCCAGGCTCCTGCAGGCTGTGGAGGAGGTCAATAAGGATCAGAAAAAGGTGCTGGCGCAAAAGATCGAGAACTATTTCATCATGCAGGACGGTCTTGAGGATAAGACACTGGCCTTGTGGGGACTTGCTTTCAAGGCCAATACAGATGATGTGCGCGAAGCTCCGTCACTGGAAATCATCAACTATCTGACTCAAAAAGGCATGAACGTAAGGGCCTATGATCCTCAGGCAGGCCAGAATGCAGTTCGAGTTTTAAAGGACAATCCCAGGGTGGAAGTGTTAAACGATCAGTATGCTGTTTTAAACAAGGCGCATGCACTGGCTGTGATCACCGAATGGAACCAGTTTCGAAACCCTGACTTTCAGCGCATCAAAAAAGAATTAACTGCACCGATAATCTTTGACGGGCGCAATCTGTATGCACCAAAGCTGCTCGGAGAGATGGGGTTTGCTTACTTTTCTCTGGGCCGGTCTCCAGTGCTGAACAACCAAAAATATGAGACAAAGCCCGGCAACCGGGAGAAACTTACCGTGGAACAATGAAGGAGATGAAACGAAATGATGGTCGGGATGGCAGGATTCGAACCTGCGACCTCAGCGTCCCGAACGCTGCGCTCTAGCCAGACTGAGCCACATCCCGAATGTTTAAATTTAAATCAAGATAAGCAAAAAATCAATACTT
>SLDX01000111.1 GCA_007125075.1 Desulfonatronospira sp. | reverse complement strand
GTGGAAACAGCGCAGGGAGCCAGGCTGGGCCTGAAGCAGAAACTGGAGATCAGATCACCGGTTCAGGGAGTGATTCTTCGCAGGCAAAGGTATCAGGAAGGTTCTGTTCCTGCAGGAACAGGTATTCTTGAAATCGGGAATCTCGATGAGCTTGAGGTCAGGGTGGATCTTCTCACCGTTGATGCCATTCGAGTCAGGCCGGGCATGCGAGTTATGTTCATGCGCTGGGGCGGAGAAAAGGAAATATTCGGCCGGGTTCGATTGGTTGAGCCTGCCGGATTCAGAGAAATTTCAGCTCTTGGCGTAGATGAGCAAAGAGTTGCGGTACTGGTGGAGATTGTTTCGCCGAGGGAAGACTGGGCGCATTTGGGAAAGGAATACCGCGTCGAAGCCAGGTTCATCCTCTGGGAAGAGGACGACGTAATGCATATTCCAACAAGCGCTCTTTTCCGGGAAAACCACGTCTGGAAAGTGTTTGTGGTGGAAGACGGACGGGCAGTCATCCGTGAGGTGGAAACCGGAAGGCGAAGCGGTCTCAGGACTAAGATAATCAGCGGACTTGAGCCCGGGGAAACAGTGATTATACATCCCGGTGAAAGGGTCACGGAAAACATCCGGGTTGATGTCCAGCTTGACTAGACTGCATGATTTTCAAATAAAAAGTAATGATTGAGGTATGTTTAGCCTTCATTTGCATTTTGAGCCGGGAGATTATACGAAGGATTGATTGAGAGACCGGCTTAACAAATAACAAGGCATCATTTTCATTACCATAACTGCAAAGGAGGACCTGTATGGCATTAGATCCCACCAAGCACGCTGACTGGGAAATAGCCGAGGAAGCGGAAAGCCGCATGAAAACCGTCTATGAGCTGGGAGAACAGCTGGGCCTGGAAAAAGAGGAACTTCTGCCCCAGGGCCATCATGTGGCCAAGCTGGACTACCGCAAAATCCTGGAAAAACGGAAGGACAAACCTGACGGTAAATACATAGATGTCACCGCGATCACTCCCACTCCTCTGGGTGAAGGCAAATCCACCAGCGCCATGGGCCTGGTCCAGGGACTGGGAAGACGCAATAAATCGGTCATGGGTGCAATTCGCCAGCCTTCGGGCGGTCCGACCATGAACATCAAGGGTTCAGCAGCTGGTGGAGGTCTGGCCCAATGCATCCCGCTCACTCCTTTTTCTCTGGGATTAACTGGAGACATAAATGCGATCATGAATTCGCATAACCTGGGCATGGTAGCTTTGACCGCGCGCATGCAGCATGAAAACAATTATACAGATGAACAGCTGGCCAAACGAGGGCTTAGACGTCTGGACATTCATCCCAAAAAGGTGGAATTCGGATGGATAATGGACTTTTGCGCTCAGGCTCTGCGCGGCATCACCATAGGCCAGGGGGGGAAAATGGATGGGCCTCTGATGCATTCCAGATTCGACATCGCCGTAAGCTCGGAGATCATGGCCATTTTGTCGGTGGCCAAGAACCTGAAGGACATGCGTAAAAAGATCTCTAAAATAGTTCTGGCTTACGATCGTCAGGACCGGCCTGTAACCACCGCCGATCTGGATGTGGACGGGGCTATGACCGCCTGGATGGTCGAGGCTCTCAATCCCAACCTGATGCAGACCCTTGAAGGTCAACCCGTGGCGGTTCACGCAGGACCTTTTGCCAATATCGCCATAGGCCAGAGCTCTGTAATCGCGGACCGCGTGGCTCTCAAACTCGCTGATTACAACGTCACGGAAAGCGGATTCGGAGCGGATATCGGCTTTGAGAAATTCTGGAATCTCAAGTGCCGCTATTCAGGCCTGAAGCCTCACTGCGCAGTGGTGGTAGCCACCATCAGAGCCCTTAAATGCCACGGCGGTGCTCCCATCCCGGTTCCTGGAAGACCCATGCCTGAGGAATACAAAGAGGAAAACGTGGCCTGGGTGGAGGAAGGATGCAATAACCTGCTTCATCATATTGAAACCGTCAAAAAAGCGGGAATCAATCCTGTGGTGTGCATAAATGCCTTTTATACGGATACGGAAAACGAAATTAAGGCTGTACGCCGTCTTTGCGAGCAGGCCGGTGCAAGGGCTGCGATCTCCAGGCACTGGCAGTACGGCGGTGACGGTGCCCTTGAATTTGCAGACGCAGTAATAGAGGCCTGTGAGGAGGAAAACCAGTTTCGCTTTCTTTATGAACTGGATACTCCGCTTCAAAAGCGCATCGAACTCATCGCCAGAGAAGTTTACGGTGCCGACGGAGTAAGCTTCAGCCCGGAGGCTCTGTCCAAGCTCAAACGTATGGAATCAGATCCGGAAATGAAGGAGATGGGCACATGCATGGTCAAGACCCATCTCTCCCTGTCCCACGATCCTTCACTTAAAGGCGTGCCCACCGGATGGACCCTTCCTGTCCGGGATATTCTGACCTACAAGGGCGCGGGCTTTGTTGTTCCGGTAGCTGGTACGATCAGCCTGATGCCCGGCACAGGATCCGATCCGGCTTACCGGCGCATAGATGTCGACGTTGAAACCGGCAAGGTGAAGGGACTGTTCTGATCCGTTTAATTCAGGAGCAGCTCTTTGCTGCTCCCTGCCCTCACTTATGAATCGACAAATAAAAAAGTTTATTCCAGCCGTGCTTTTTCTTGCCCTTTCACTGATGCTGATTTATACACGGGGCCGTTGTTGAACCCTGAATCCATGAAGTCTTTTTTATAGCCTGATCGCCCCTGCAGATTCCGGGGTTTGGTCCCGCACTTACTTTTGAAATTTCCATTTTTTCATGACTGAAGCGCCAGAAAGTAAGTGCGGGAACAAATTTCGGAACCTGGTTTCACGGATTCAGGTTGAACCACTAATCCTCTGGCTTGGCCGGGGTTCATGGAGGACGGTCATGGTGCGCAAAAGAAGCCTTGTCTGGGGAACAGCGGTTTTTATCCTCTTGTCCGTTATTGCGGTCTCGCTTGGTGCGGGACAAAATCAGCAAAGACAGGACTTTCTTGACGCTGAAAAGGCTCTGCGCGAAAAGCGCATGCAGGATTATAAGACACTGACCGACTCTTTGCGGGATTACCCCCTCTACCCTTACCTGATTTACGCAAGGCTTGTAAAAGATATCTCTCTGGACAGCGAGAAAGAAATCCTGGAATTTCTTGATCAATATTCTTCATCCCCTCTGTCCGGACAATTAAGAGCAAGATGGCTTGCATACCTGGCCGACAAAGGCCATTGGACAAGACTTGTCCGTGATTACCGGCACCTGGGACAGGAGAAGGTCCGCTGCTCTTATGGAAGTGCCCTGCTTCATACCGGGCATACAGGACAGGCCTGGAATGAAGCTGAAAGTCTCTGGCTGCATGGACGATCCAGGCCGAAGGAGTGCGATCCGCTTTTTGACGGCTGGCGTCAGGCAGGAAAGCTGACTCCTGAATTGACCCGGGAAAGAATCTCTCTGACCATGGATCAGGGTCAGTATAATCTTGCCGGATACCTTGGAAGATATCTGCCGGAAGAAGATCGGCCATGGCTTGATCTATGGCTTAAAATCGCCCGAAATCAACTGCGGATCACAGATGTAGACTGGTCCGCAAAAGACCAGGCACTCAGAGAAAAAATCCTGCCTTATGCCATGGGCAGGCTTATTCGCCGTGATGCTTTGGAGGCGGCCGGCAAGTGGGATCAATTGTGCAGCAGATACGGCTGGTCAAAGACCGATTTTCCGGAAGTCCAGCGGGAAATTGCTCTATATCTGGCCTTAAGACGCTACAGCCAGGCCCTTGAACGGATGAACAGCCTTCCCGAAACAGTCAGAACCCCGGTCCTAAATGAATGGCATATGCGCGCGGCCCTTTTCAGACAGGATTGGCAGGAAGTGCTCCAGGCCTGGGAAAAGCTTACCCAGGATCAGAAAGAAAGCTGGAGATGGCAGTACTGGAGGGCAAGAGCTCTTGAAGAGACAGGAAGAAACACTGAGGCTTCAGTTATTTATATCAAACTACTGGGGCGGCAGAACTATTTTTCCCTTCTTGCCGCGGACAGAATAAACCAGCCCTATGTTCTCCATCAGGAAAGACTGAACCCTGCCCAGACAGATGTTCAAATGCTCCTGCAGGACCCGGGAATCCAGAGAGCTCTGGAACTGTATCATCTTGACCGCCTGAGCGATGCCCGCAGGGAATGGCAGGCAGCCATGCAGGGCAGAAATTCCGGGCATTGGGAGGCTGCCGCATTTCTGGCGCACGAGCTTGGCTGGAATGAGCGGGCCATCCAGTCCGCTGCCATTGCCGGCAGGTTTCACGATCTCGCGCTTAGATTTCCTTTATCCTTTAACGACCTGATATTCGAACATGCTCTTGAAAAAGGTCTTGATCCGGCCTGGATTCTGGCTCTGGCCAGACAGGAAAGCATGTTCATGCCGGATGTAAGCTCACCTGCAGGAGCAAGGGGAGTGATGCAGATCATGCCCGCCACGGGCAGAATCATCGCTTCCAGACTTGGTGAGTCCCTGGACTGCTCAAGTCTGCTTTTTGACCCCCGGACAAATATCCGCTACGGGACATTTTATCTGCACATGCGCCTGGAGGAACTGCAGCATAACCCGGTTCTGGCCACTGCAGCCTATAATGCAGGAGTAAACAGAGTCCTCAGCTGGCTTCCGGAAGAAGGCGGCCTGCCTGCAGATATATGGGTGGAAAACATCCCTTTCAGGGAAACCAGGGATTATGTGGAGAGGGTCTTCGCCTATACGGCCATCTATCAACTGCGCTTGAACCAGACCCAGTCAAGGGTTTTGGACAGGATGCACATGGTTTATCCAAAGAGCTACACACCTGTTCAACTGGCCGGAACAGAAGAGTCTTGAGCAGGACCGGAACTCTTTTCAACTATGCTGCTTTGAGATCAACGCGCGCCAAACTGTCAGGTTTAGCCTGTCTTATTCTGGTAACGGGCATCTGAAAGTGTGACTAAAACTGTGCTTGATAAATATATTGATAGGCCTTAATATTTGTTGTTTACAGCATGAGGCGTAATGTTTAAACTTGTTGATTATTCTTTGGAATCGCTAACTCGGATTGCTTGGGACGATATAAATGTTCGGCAGACACTTTTCCTATTCATCCGCCAAAGACTGGCCGCAGATCAAATCCTGGCTGCAGAGAAGAATGCAGCCGGATAGTTCTTTGGAGGACAATGTCCGTGATATTCTGAACAGGGTGAGCAATTCCGGCGATCAGGCCCTGCTTGAGTATACCAGACTTTTTGACTGTGACAGTTTTCAAGTCCAAGATTTGCGTGTAGCCCCTGAAGAAATCGAGCAATCCCTTTTCTCTGTTCCGGAGGGCGACTTAAACATCATCCGGGAGGCAGCGGACAAGATCAGAACATTTCATGCCGCGCAGACCAGAACCTCCTGGTTTATTCCTGATTCAGACGGTGCCTTTCTGGGACAGATGGTAACTCCGGTATCCAGGGCGGGACTATATGTGCCTGGAGGCAGAGGCGGGGACACCCCGCTGATTTCCAGCCTGCTGATGAATGCCATTCCAGCCCGGACAGCCGGTGTCGAATCCATCTGCGTCGTTTCTCCGCCACGCAGGGACAAGACCCTGAATCCTTACATTCTGGCAACCTGCGGCATACTGGGGCTGAACGAGGTTTACAGATGCGGTTCGGCCTGGGCCATAGCAGCTTTGGCTTACGGTACGGAAACCATTCCCCGCGCGGACATTATTGCCGGGCCTGGCAACATTTACGTGGCCACGGCAAAAAAACTGCTCACCGGCCAGGTAGGCATAGACATGATCGCAGGGCCCAGCGAACTGGCCATACTGGCTGATAAAGCGGTAAAGCCCGAATACCTTGCTGCTGACCTTCTTTCCCAGGCTGAACATGACGCTCTTTCCGGAACCTATCTTATAGCCTCAGAGCAGGAACTGATCCAGGCCACCGAGGAAGAACTGAACAGGCAGTCAAGTGAACTGCCCCGGCATGAAACGGCCTCCCGGGCCCTCAAGGACTGGGGAGGAGCTTTTCTGGTTCCGGATCTGCACACCGGTCTTGACTTGATAAATCTTATCGCACCGGAACATCTTGAGCTGTGCATTGCTGATCCCTGGACAATGCTTGCCGGGATCAGAAACGCCGGAGCCGTATTTCTGGGCAACACAAGTCCTGAACCTGTAGGCGACTATTTCGCAGGACCAAACCATGTCCTGCCCACCATGAGCACGGCAAGATTTTCCCAGGCCCTTTCAGTGCAGACATTTCAAAAAAATATCAGCATCCTGGCCACCGACAGAAACTATCTTCGTAAACACGCTTCCAAAATCGCCCGGCTGGCCAGAATGGAAAATCTGGAAGCACATGCGCGCAGCGTGGAAATCAGACTGCAAGGAGATTAATCGCAATGCAAATTGTAACCAAGACAAACATCAAGGAATACCCGCTGCTTTCCAGGGGCAAAGTCAGGGACATCTATGAGCTTGACCCTGACACCCTGCTTATTGTCACCACGGATCGGATGAGCGCTTTTGACGTAGTCATGGCTCAGCCCATTCCCTACAAAGGAGCGGTGCTCAATCAGATCACCCTGTTCTGGATGGATATGTTCAAAGACGTGGTCGAAAACCATTTGATCAGCGCCGAAGTCGCAGATTACCCGGAAAAGCTGCATCCCTACAGGGAAGAGCTTCATGCCCGCTCGGTACTGGTCAAAAAGGCCAGACCCCTGGCGATTGAATGCATCGTCCGCGGGTATATCACAGGCTCCGGATGGAAGGACTATCAGAAAACCGGACAGGTGTGCGGCTATTCTCTGCCTGAGGGACTGGTCAAATCCCAAAAACTCGAAGAACCGCTTTTTACCCCATCGACCAAGGCTGAATTTGGAGCACATGATGAAAATATTGATCTGCGCCGTGCCGAGGAGATTGTCGGAACTCAGATGCTGGAACAGGTCAGGGATCTGTCTCTGGACATTTACCAGAGAGCAAGAGAATACGCAGAAAAGAAGGGTATCATAATTGCCGACACCAAATTCGAGTTTGGACAGACAGACAATGGGATAATGCTCATCGACGAAGTCCTGAGCCCGGATTCCTCCAGATTCTGGCCCGCGGATGAATACCAGCCCGGAAAAGATCAGCCAAGCTTTGACAAACAGTACTTAAGGGACTGGCTCGAGCGTTCGGGCTGGGATAAGAACCCTCCTCCCCCGGATCTGCCCAAGGAAATAATTCAGGAGACCACCTACAAGTATCTGCTGGCTTACAAACTGTTAACCGGAAAAGATCTTCTGCAGGGAGGCTCATATGCTGCTTAAGGATAAAAAAGCCTTGATCTTCGGGGTGGCCAATCACAAAAGCATAGCCTACGGCATTGCTGAGGAGTTCAAAAAAAACGGCGCCTCAGTTGCTTTCAGCTATGTCGGGGAAGCTCTTAAGAAAAGAGTTGCTCCCATCAGTGAAGAACTGGGCGGGGACTTTATTTTTGATTGCGATGTCACCAATGACGGGCAGATCAGTTCTTCTGTTGACATCGTAAAAGAAAAGTGGGGCCGGGTGGACATTCTGGTCCATTCAGTGGCTTTTGCTCACCGTGACGATCTGCAGGGCAGGTTTATCGACACCTCCAGAGACGGTTTCAAGCTGGCCCTGGATGTATCCGCCTACTCACTCACCGCATTGTGTCACGCCTTTGAACCCCTGTTTTCTTCAGGGTCATCAGTCATGACGCTGACCTATTACGGCGCTCAGAAGACAGTGACCAATTACAATGTGATGGGCGTGGCCAAGGCAGCCCTGGAGGCTTCAGTCCGATACCTGGCCATGGATCTTGGTCCCAATGGGGTTCGGGTGAACGCGATCAGCGCCGGCCCGATCAAGACTCTTGCCGCATCCGGGATTTCCGGTTTCAAGACCATATTGAGCACTATCGAGGAAAAGGCTCCTCTGAGAAGAAATGTGACCCAGACAGACGTAGGCAAATCAGCTGTTTTCCTGGCCTCTGACCTTTCTTCAGGCACAACAGGCGAAGTTCTTTTTGTGGATTCCGGGTACAATACAGTGGGAGTTTAACTGGTTCAGGACAGGAAGAAAAAGGCCAGCCTGGATTCAGCTCTTTTTTGACAATCTATAATAGATGATTATTTTTTAATATTCAGAACTTTACTGATAACCGAGTAACCGAGGTAATTTATGAATTCCGTGCTGGCTCTGGTCCTTATAGTAGTAGCCATGATAATCCTTATCAAGATCTTTCTGCCCAGATGCGGCTTCGATGGCTGAGGCCCTGGCAGAATCGGCAGTCGTGAACTGCAGGACAAAAAGGGTACCTCTGAACCAAAAAAACATACCCGCGACGAAGAACAATAACTTTCAGCAAGTGTTTTTTCTTGCCAGATCGTGTTTAATCTGCTAAGTTTTGTCGCTTCATTTATCTGAATATTATTATTATTATTTATCTGTTTGTAAGCAGGAGAGGTGTCCGAGCTGGCCGAAGGAGCACGATTGGAAATCGTGTGCACCTTTAACCGGGTGCCGCGGGTTCGAATCCCGCCCTCTCCGCCATTTGTTCAGAAAATTTTCAGCGAAGCCGGGCGGCAGGGACACTGCCAACCCCGTCAGGCCCGAGAGGGAGCAGCGGTAACAGTAGGACCTGGGTGCCCGGCTTCACTGACAAAAGCGCCCCGCATTCTTTTGATGATACGGGGCGTTTTTGTATTTTTCAGCGATTATGCGCAGCTTGTTTTTCGGTTTTTAAATCTCCTGCGATAAGTATCTTTCCTGACTTGCCAGCCTGTTGATCCTGATTATCTAAAAAATATTGCTTAAACTTCCCGGAAAAACGAATGCTTGGCCTTGAAGTCTGACTGCTTTTCAGGATTGTGCTCCTGGAACTTATGCTGGCTCAAAACATATTAAGAAGTCATAAAACAGGAGATTTTTTTATGCATAACCTGAAAGATAAAACCCTGATCATTACCGGCGCTTCAATGGGAATCGGCAGGGCTCTGGCCACAGCTTTGGCTGCAGAAGGATTAAACCTGGTCCTGAATGCCAGAAGCCGAGGACTTCTGGAAAATCTGGCCTCCCAGTGTGCTGAACATGGAGTCTGGGCCAAACCGGTTCCAGGCGATATCACCATACACGAGACCGTACACGCATGCATTGATGAAGCTGAAAACGGCGACTTTTTCGGCTTCATACATGTAGCTGGAATACTAAATCCAGGTCCGCTGCTCTGGGAACTGGATGAAAATTCGTTTTCTAATATTTCGGATACAAGTATTAAAGCTACGTATCTGCTCATCAAGCATGTTGTGCCGGAACTTCTGGCCAAAGGACAGGGACTGGCCGTATTTTTCGGATCCGGAGCAGCAGAAAGGAACATGCCGGGCATCGGCGCTTATTGCGCCGCCAAAGCGGCTGAAGAGTCTCTGGCCAGACAGCTGGCGGCCGAAACCCGGGATATCTGCTCATTTATTTACCGTCCGGGAATAGTTGAGACCAGGATGCAGGAACAGGCAAGGCATGCTGAAGGAGGAGGCGCTCCATATTTGCATGAAGTTTTCAGAGGCTGGAAGGAAAAAGGCGAACTCATCACTCCTGAACAGTCCGCCTCTACATTAATAAACCTTTTGAACGGCGATCTGAAGGAGCTGCACGGAGGTACTTACAGGGCTGAAGAATAAATATCCGGTATTCAACTTAATTTAATGCACAAGATGGCCTGCTGCCATGAGAAACGGCCCATCAAATGCTTCAATGATGATAAGGGTGACCCCGATTGATGCAAAAACCCCTGTAGATCTGTTCCATAAGAACCACGGCAGCCAGTTCATGCGGCAGAGTCATGGGGCCAAGGCTTATGAGCCTTATGGCCTTTGACTTCACCTCTTCGGACATACCATATGCCCCTCCAATCACGAAACAAGGCACAAATCCCGGATCCTCTTCCCATTTAACCAGATCGGCGGCCAGATTTCTGGAACTTAAGGCCCTGCCCTGTTCATCCATGGCCAGAATCAGATCCTTCGGGGCCATACGATTAAGGATCAATTCACCTTCTTTTTTCCTGCGCAGTTCAGGATCATTGACTTTAATCTCTTTGATTTCAACCAGCTCGAAAGGGATATAATGCCTGACTCTTTTCAGATAGTGGGCAAAGGCTTCCCTGAAGAAAGGCTTTTGAATTTTGCCCACCAGTATTATTTTCAAGTCCCGCATTTCTTTTATCTGCCTGTCACTCACCCCGCCACGCGTCTTCGCGTGGCAGGCTGATAACTGATAACTGATAACTAATAACTGATAACTGATAACTGTTTCAATAGCACTGTTCTTCTAGCTGCAGGAGATCGAAATATATTTCTTTTCTTCTGGCCAGAGTGATCTCATCTTTATCCACCAGAACTTCAGCCGGACGGGGTCTTGAATTATACTGCGAAGACATGGTAAATCCATAAGCTCCTGCGGAAAAGATCGCCAGCAGTTCATCCTGAGCAGTTTCAGGAAGCTCGCGGCCCTGAGCCAGAAAATCGCCGCTCTCACAAATAGGTCCTACCACATCCACAGTTTGAAGCGTTTTTCCGTTTTTCTGCTCAACCGGAGCGATGTGGTGATAGGAGCCATAGAGCGAAGGCCGGAGCAGATCGTTCATCGCCGCATCCACGATAAGAAAATTTTTGGAAGGTGTGCTCTTGGTGTACAGTACCCTGGTGACCAGTATGCCCGCGTTGCCGGCTATAACCCTGCCCGGCTCAAGAATAAGGGTTAAGTCCAGATCCTTCAGACTTTCCCGAACTGCCTGTCCGAACTCGGCCGGATGCGGAGGGGCTTCCTGATCATAGGTAATGCCCAGTCCTCCGCCCAGATCAAGATATTTTATCTCAAGACCCATTTCCTGCAGATGACCATGAAAAATCTTAATGCGTTCCAGAGCTTCCAGAAATGGCTCCACGCTGGTCAGCTGTGAACCGATATGACAATCTATGCCTATGGGCAGTATATGGGGCAGATCTCCGGCAAGCCTGTAGGACTCAAGAGCCTGCTCCAGATCCAGACCGAACTTGCTTTTCTGCAGGCCTGTGGCAATATACGGATGTGTCTTCGGATCCACGTCAGGATTGATGCGCAGGCTGATCCTGGCCTGCGTATCCATTTCTCCGGCAATACGATCGATCTTTTCCAGTTCCTGTCTGGACTCCACATTGAACATCAAAATGTTGGATATCAAAGCTTCGCGGATCTCATTTTCTCGCTTGCCTACACCTGAATAAACTATTTTCTGCGGATCTATTCCGGCTTTGAGCGTCCGGAAAAGTTCTCCTCCGGAAACGATGTCCATGCCTGATCCCATTTCAGACAGAAGTTTGAGCACGCATATGTTGGAATTGGCCTTGACCGAATAGCAGGTCAGGTGATCGATTCCTTCAAACGCGGAATCAAAAGCTCGAAAATGTCTGCGCAGGGTTTTGGCGGAATAGATGTAAAGCGGAGTGTCGAATTCACGGACAAGTTCATTTACGCTTACTTCCTCGGCATAGAGTTCATCGTTTCTGTACTCAAAATAGTGCATGGATTCTCCTGTTCAGCAAATCTGTCAAAGGTCATGATATGGTTTAAAAAACATCTATTACATTGGAGCGTACATCCTGAATTTCAGGAAATACATTTCTGCCTGTCAGCCTGATCCGGTAATATTTCCGGGAATCAATAAAGCAATAGACGATTTTAATCCGGCAATCCTGCAGATGAACTTCCGGAGAATCAAGAGCGGGAGCAAAGCTCTCACTCACCAGAAAAGGACATCCCGGGCAGGGAATTTCAGACTTTTCCAGCTCCAGGACAAGTCCGGCAAGATTACGCTGATTACCCCTGATTTCGGCGGTCAGATACAGGCACTTATCCTCAAGCACGACTTCTTCTATATGCAGGGAAAATTTTTCTTCTTCTGCATCAGGTTCCGGCCAGACTTTTTTCCCGCAGCCAATGCCGAGGATAAGAAGCAGTACCAGAGAGAAATTCATCAAATACTTCAAGTCTTTCTCCAGATATTTTTGTGACGCAATTTCTGTTATCTGTTATCTGTTATCTGTTATCTGTTATCTGTCTGAGCCTGCCACGCCAAAGGCGTGGTCCTCTGTCCTCAGTCCCCAAGTTCTTCTTTCCACCTGGCCAGAGTGCTCAAAGCCTCCACCGGGGTCATGTTGTTCACGTCCAGCCCGCTAAGCCTGGAAAGTATTTTTTCACCTTTTTCATCCCCGCCTGACCTTGACTGCTCGTTTGTCTGAAGCATTTCCGGGACGAAGAGTAAGTGTCTTTGCTCCCGGACAACCGGTCTGCCCTCCCTTTGTCTTTCCAGGGTGACAAGAATGTCTCTGGCTCTCTGAACTACCTTTTCCGGAACACCTGCCAGCCTGGCCACCTCGATTCCATAACTTTTATCCGCTGGACCGGGAACGAGGCGGCGCAGAAAAACAATCTCTTTTTTCCATTCTTTGACTGCGATGTTGTAGTTTTTCAGCACCTTGATCTTTTGTTCCAGATTGGTCAGCTCATGATAGTGCGTGGCGAAGAGTGTGCGGATTCCGTCATGTTTACCGGCCAGTTCTTCCACCACTGCCCAGGCCAGAGCCAGTCCGTCGTAAGTGCTTGTCCCCCGGCCGATTTCATCAAGAATAATCAGGCTTTTTCTGGTGCATTGACGAAGTATGCGAGCGGTTTCGGTCATTTCGACCATAAAAGTGCTCTGGCCCTGCGCAAGATTGTCCGATGCACCCACTCTGGAAAATATCCTGTCGCACAGTCCGATCCTGGCGGATCTGGCTGGAACAAAAGAACCTATCTGGGCAAGAATGGAAATTATGGCTGTCTGTCTGAGCACCGTTGATTTTCCGGCCATGTTCGGTCCGGTGATCAAAAGAATTCTTGCTCCGGCACCCATGCTCAGATCATTGGGTACATAGTCGGACCGGCCCTGAATGGCCTCGACCACCGGGTGCCGGCCTTGTCTTATCTGAAGAACAATGTCCTTGTCTATTTCCGGTTTTGTCCATTCCCATTCCCTGGCCGCCTGAGCCAGACCCTGCCAGTAATCAATAAGAGATACGCTGGCGGCCATTGTTCTAAGTCTTGATCCCTGCCCGGCAACAAACTCGCGCAGAGCGGCAAAAAGCTCAAATTCTCTGGACTTGCGCTGCTCGGAAGCGCTCATGATGCTGTTCTCCAGATCCTTCAACTCCGCTGTTACGTATCTTTCGGATGAAGCCAGAGTCTGTCTGCGCTCAAAATGATCCGGGACCCTGTCCTTGACCGCTTTGGAAAGTTCGAAAAAGTAGCCGAAAACCCTGTTATATCCCATCTTGAGCTTGGGAAGGCCGTTTTTGGTACGTTCTTTTTCCAGCAGCTCCTTAAGCTTAGTTTCACCATGATCAGCCAGCTCAATGAGTTCATCCAGACCGGAATCGTATCCAGTCTTGAAAATGCCGCCCTCGGTGATCAGATGTGACGGGTTTTCAAGCAGGGCAGTGTTCAGGGTCAAAGCCACATCTTCCAGATCATCCCATTTCTTTAGAATTTCAGCCAGTGTCACTGGTGACTCTGTAAAGCTCTGTTTTAATAAATTACCAAGTACAGGCAGCATCTGCAGGGATCGTCCCAGGGCGGCCAGATCCTTTGGCGAACATCTGTTGATGCTTATCCGCGCGGTAAGCCTTTCCAGGTCATGGACATGTTCCAGGCTGCGCCTTACTTCCGCGCGCAGCTGGTTGTTCATGTACATGCCTTCCACCACGGCCTGGTTGCCTGAAATGATCGCGGCTTCCTTCCAGGGCTGACGCAGCCTGGTCTGAAGATATCTGCCGCCCATGGGAGTCTGGGTGCGGTCCAGCACGTAGATCAAAGTGCCGCGACCTTTCCGGCCGTCCAGCGTTCTGAAGAGCTCAAGATTTCTGATGGTTGCTTCGTCAAGATAGAGATGTCTGGAAAGTTTGAGCGGCTTGAAATCAGCAAGATGGTTCAGTTCTTTCCTGTGCGTGTGAACCAGATATACGAGGATGGCCCCGCAGACACGCAGCAGAAAAGGCTTGTCCTCCAGGTCCAGAACCCGCAGAGAAGCGGCCTGCTGGGATTTGAGAATAAGCTCCGCAGCTGTACGGGGTTCAAAATATGATCCCTGGGGCACAAAATTAACTATTGGACTCAGGTCTGTATGAGGCCCTGGAAGTTCATAACCATGAGGAAGAAGCAGTTCCGAGGGACTTAGCTTACGCAGCCACTGCCAGAGTTCTTCTTCGTTTTTCATCTCCAGCCCGGACCATTCACCAGTGGAAAATTCCGCCCAGGCCAATGCACCCTGATTTCGGGATTTGTCCCAATAAAGCGCTCCAAGGTAATTGTTTTCCTTGGCTGTAAGGTTTGTGTCTTCAACAACGGTCCCCGGAGTAAGCACTCGAGTCACTTCTCTTCTGACCAGTCCTTTGGAAGCTCCTGCGTCTTCCACTTGGTCGCAGACAGCAACTTTATGGCCTTTTTCAAGCAGCTGACGCAGATATTCCTGGCAGGCATGATATGGAACCCCGCACATTGGAACCTTGATCTCAGAATTGGGATTGCGGGCTGTCAGCGTAATCTGCAGCTCTTTTGCCGCAGTCCGGGCATCTTCAAAAAAAAGTTCATAAAAATCGCCCATGCGAAAGAAAAGCAGACAGTCCGGATGTTCTTTCTTGATGCTTAGATACTGTTCAAGCATCGGGGTCAGTTTTATTTCCGGGGAAATATTAAAAGGTCTGGGGGATGATGACATAAATCTTTATTATTCGCTGAGCTGGGTTCTGAAAGATATGGAGTGCCAGCTGTAGCATTTGGGGCATAAAAAAAAGATTTGCTCCCGTTTAAGCCCGCATCTTTTACATAAAAATCTTTTGACGCTTTTGGCCTTTTGGGTGAAAAATAAAAGCTGGGTCCTGAAACTTTCAGTAAGGACCTGATCGTTCTGGCTCAGTTCCATTATTTCCAGCCTGGCCGGCCAGAAATCAGGACCCATGACCAGAGTCTTTTCCAACCAGTCCAGACATTCTTCAATCAGAGCTGATTTCTTTAGAAAAATGGCACAATAATAACAAAGTACAAGATCCTGATCCAGTTCTGTCACTGTACTTACAATAGTTTGCGTGCATTTCTCCTGGATGTAGCCGTCCGGATCCTCTGAGGCGGCCTTTCTTATGAACTGAAGAAGGCCTTCCAGCAATACAAAACGCAGTTCCAGCTTCACGCTTTGCAGCGCGTTTTTCAGATCTGCGTCAAGGCCTTCCCAGTTGCCCTGCTGATAATCCCTATAAATAAATTCCAGCCAGGCTTCTACAGATCCAGGATAGACACGCAGAGCGTCTTCTAAAAGTTCATGCACTTCAGCCGCATCTTTTTTGTTGCCCATAGTGGCGGCTTTAACCAGATAATGTGCTTGGGGCAGCGGCTCATTCAGCATGGCGTAATAAATGGCCGCCCTTTGAAAATTGTTTGCGTCAGCGTACAATCTGGCCATTTCCTTGATAACCGCGGGATCGTCTCCGGTAATGGTATGGGCCTGCTCCAGTGCTGCCTGTGCCCGGTCCAGAATTCCTGCTCGCTTATAATCAAGTCCCAGTTCAAACCAGGCCCGGGCCTTGAATTGTGATTCAAGCTGTGGCCTGGCAATAAGGCTGGTACGGATCTGAATGGCTCGTTCGATCTCACCTTGCGAACGAAACAGATTGCCCAGTGCCAGATAAATTTCCACTGCATCGGGATTGTCGCGCACCACCCTGCTCAACTCGCCAATGGCTGCGAATGTATCCTGGGAGGGGGGAAGAAACCCTTCGTGAGGATAAATGATGGAAGGTTTTTCTTTTATTCTACGTTTAAGTTTGTGCAGCCAGTAAAACATGCATAGCCTATATATCCCTGTTATGTTTACATCCTGATGTCGGATATAAAATAGTGCCGGGCTCGATCCGAAAACGGCTGTTTGCCGCTTCCGGATGACAACCTGGAAAAAGGCCTCTTAAGGGAGAAAAAGGCTTATAAGATTTCACCCGGAAAGATTTTCCCCTATGAAATCTATCTGCTTTCCTGACCTTCCTGGCTTTCCGTAGAGGAGCCGCCCATGCCCAGGGTATCCTCTTCCAGGGGGAGATTGCGCAGAGAATTGACTTCTTCTTCCAATTCCTTGATTTTGGTCCTGGACCGCTTGATTTCTCTGCTCATCCTGATCTTTTCTCCCAGAAGATAAATAAGGGAAATAAACCCTCCAGCCAGAAAGCCTACCAATACAATAAGATAGTACGGGATCTCTCTGCTGGTGAATTCAGCGCCGAATATTTCAAGTTGCAGCCTGACGGTGGTGGACAACAATTCGTGATTCTGGACAAAAAAGAGCATGGCAAAGAAAAACAGAAGAATCAATGCAGCCACCCTAACATAACGCATGTCTAACTCCTTTCTCCAAATATGGGTTAAGAAAACAGGTTTTTAAGCCGATCACAGGCTGGAGCCGGTTCAGTTAATACGCTTCCTGTCTGTAAGGTTAAAGTACAAAATAGTAGTTGAATGCTTAATTCAGGTCAAGACACGATAATCTGCCTGATTTTACTTAAATGAATATTTAAGGCTAAATTGAAATCCTGTCGCCAGGATTCATAACTATCAGCTCTGTTTGCGGAGCTGTTTTTTCAAGTTCTTTTTTAAACTTTTCCGTATTCTGCTCCAGAACGGGAAAAGAACCCCAGTGCATGGGCACAGCCTTTTTGCAATTAAGCAATTTGCAGGCCAGGGCTGCCTGTCTGGAATCCATGGTGAACACCCCGCCTATGGGCAGTATGGCCAGATCAATGTCATAAAGCTCTCCCCAAAGCTGCATGCTCGAGAATATCCCCGTGTCTCCAGCATGATACATGCAGGGACCGCCCCGGGGAAGGCTGATGATGAAACCAATGCACGAACCCTGCTCTGATGAATGATGCGCCTGGGCCATGGTCACCTGAATGTTTTTAAAATCTACCGTGCCTCCGATATTAAAGCCTATACCATTCAGAATCTGATCATGAGGAACGCCCAGGGATCTGCATTTGCCGGCAACCTCCACAATAGTCCCCAGATGCGCGCCTGTTCTTTTGCAGATTTCTACCGCCTGCCCCAGGTGATCCCCGTGGTCGTGGGTGACCAGGACCAGATCAACCCTTTGCAGCTCCTCGGAACCGATTTTGGCTGACGGATTGCCTTCGAACCAGGGATCAATGAGGATGTTCAGCTCAGATGTGATTATTTGAAAATTGGCGTGTCCGTGCCAGATGAGTTGATTGACCATGTGATCCTCCTGTGTATTTCAGGGCATAAAGCAGGTGCATGCGTGTGTAAACCCAAACCCGCAGTTTCCCGATAAGCAGATCTTTATTACGGTTTCAGGGTTTTGCTTTGATGATTCAACCCTTCCAGCGCGGAAAAATCTGATTCTCAATATCCAGTGCGTCCATTATCCGGGAAACAACGTGCCGTATAAGATCCTGTATGTCCCTGGGCTGATGATAAAATCCCGGGCACGGAGGCATGATTGATGCTCCGGCATCCAGAGCAGTGAGCATGTTCTGCAGGTGAATCCTGCTCAAAGGCATTTCCCGGGGGACCAGGACCAGTGGCCGTCTCTCCTTTAGCGTCACATCAGCTGACCGGTGAATGAGGTTGTTGCCCAGGCCCTGCGCTACAGCCGCCAGAGTGGCCATGGAGCAGGGGCAGATGACCATCCCTGAATGCTGAAAAGAGCCGCTGGCCATGGGCGCTCCCAGCTCATTCTGTGAATACCGGTAATCAGTCAGGGCAAGAATGTCCTCATAACCTGAAGCTTCCAGATCCAGGACCTTCTTTGCGGCATCAGATACTATCAGATGCACTTCCAGTTGTTTGTTTTTTTTAAGCTCATTGATCAGGGTCAGGGCATAAGGCATGCCGCTGGCTCCGGTAATGGCCACAATAATTTTGCGCATATGTTGCTACTTATTTAAGATTATCCTGTGAATCCGCAAAGAAGATCTCTGCCTGGAAAAGCCTGGTCATGCCTTAGCCCCGCGTTACTTGACTTTTTTTCAGTTGCAGATTATGCAGAATATATTAAGGGCAATTAGCTCAGTCGGATAGAGCGCCAGCCTCCGGAGCTGGAGGCCGCAGGTTCGAATCCTGCATTGCCCACCATTTAAAAAATTACAAAGCCTTGCGGATTAAGATCCTCTCCTGATTCGAGCCGCTTTTAATTTTCACATCAACCCAACATTCTTCTACTGCATTCATGCACATGCTCTCTAAATACGCCCTCTCCAGCCACAATGGACACTTGCTGACAACCGGTAGTCTGCAGGAGATATTGCCTTAAAGAAACATAAAAAACATGCCGCCCAAAGACAAGCCCTGCAAATCATGCTTGGACTTACCTTGAAGTCAATTCCTCTGAATTAAACTTTTGCTGTTTTCAAATTTCCGGACAGTCAAAGCTTCCGGCGATAGAGCAAAACCCTTTATAAAGCTTAAAAGAAGCTTGAGAACCGTGAGATCTTTGGAAGTAAAAAATATTTTTTTGCCGCAGATTGCACAGATCTTTGCTTAAAAAAGCTTTACAGCCCGATAGGATAGTAAGTTTTGCCTACAAAAAGTCCTTTTTTTCAGGATTAAGGGGTCAGAGTCAGTACAATCCAGTGGTTATCAGCGTGGAATTAAACTCAAAATTTGAACTCATGGCTTTTTGCAGATACCAGTCAATACAAGCCTGTAGATGTATGCCTGATCTTCATAACAAAGCAGATAAGCAGCACTAATTACCGCGGCCTGACTTGACCTGGTTGCCTGAACCTTGGGCTTTGCATCATTTGCCGGCCCCCTCAGATCCGCATTTCCCGGCATGCAGGAATTCTTCATGCTTATTCCTGCTGCGCCTGATGCTGTACCAGAGGCTCAGCCCGAGCCTTAAGCTTAAAAAGAGACCAAAAATCAAGGCTGCGATTTTTACAAAAGGCATGATCATGGACATTAGAGCCCTTTCCAATAACCCCGGTTTGACCACAAAATAAGGATTTCCTTCAGCATCGAATGCTATCTGCCCATCTCCAAGAATCTTGTCTGAATTTTTTAAAATGATGGCCGTGGCCGAAGAAGTAAACAGCACTTTGCCCGGATTGTTCTCGATAAACCTGCCCATAAAGACTGCCATGCGCTCCATATCTCTGTAAAGAAGTTCGACTATCCCCTGCTTCTGCATAGTCGGCAGCTTTGCAATATCATCCAGGTGACGTCCGACAGTAATAGCCTGATCCCTGTTCATCCTGACAATAAGTTCTGCTCCGTCTCTGCCCAGGCTGGACATGGACCTTATGCCGATCCCGGGGTGAGTTGCTTCGGCGCGCAAGGCGGCGCTTCCATAACGCTCGACCATTTCAGCCAGAGTCCTGCCTTCGGGACCGGAAAAGCGTCGCAGGGCCGGTCCAGCCATCTCTCCTGGCAGATCATCCATGGCCCTGATCAATCCGGGAATATTTACAGCATTGTCGGCAGCCCGCAAAGCATCCACCCCATGAGAATCAACCAACCTTGCAAGCCCGCCCAGGGCCTCATCGCCTCCTTCGCGCACGGCACGCTCAGCAATCCGGCGCACCCCTGCTTCTCCTCCGAATTCCGCCAGTTCTGATACTGCGCTTGAGCCTTTGCTGGAAATTGTCCTTGTTATTGCTTCCATGCACTGACGCACCGGTCCTGCAAGTCCGGCATGCGCTGGTTCATGTTTTCCGGGTCCAACATGGTCGAAGCATACGAAACCGAAGATGACCAAAATGATGAACATAAGTTTGAGCTTCATCAGTGCACCTCCATGATGGCAAGTTTCAGGGCAGACCTCTGAGCAGCTTTATAGTCATCAACAAAGACCTGCAGGGTTTCCTGAAGTCCCGGCTCTTCATCGGAACCGTGCAGGACAGCATCCAGAAGTGACTCGATATAACCTTTAAGTTCGTCACAGAGCTTTTCCTTGAACTGCTCCGTCATCCACCAGTCAACGGTTATACCCATGACCAAACCTGCACCCAGACCGATTACCGTGCCCTTGCCGGGCAGTATCGAACCGGCGGATGCCCCGACAGCAGCACCGGCAGCTGCCCCGCTTACAGCCTGGGAAGCAAAAGGTGCGACTTTGGTTCCAAAACCCGTGCTTACTTTTTTGACTATGCCCACACTGACAACAGCCGCGGCTTCTCCGGCAATCAGAGTGGCAATGCCGTTATACACCGACCCTCTGGCTCTATTTTCCGCAAAATCCCCAAGAGTCTCCATAACTTCGGCTGCAAAGACTCCGGCAGCAGGCATGAATATTTCCGGCATGTCTGACGCGGCTACCGCCGCCCTGCACTCTATCAGCAACCAGTTTTCAATGGCCTGAATCTCCTCGGCAAATCTGAGCAGGATCAGGGTGATATCCTGCACAAGTTCGTCCTCGGTGAACAAATGCCCTTCAAACATTCCAATGACCATCTCCTCAATGCGGCCGTCATCATGACGCCACTCCCCGGGCATCATTCGCAGGATTCTGAACCTTGTCCCATAGCTGGCCAGATCATCCACAAACGGCTCGACCCTGCCCTTGTAATCCTGGAAAACGAACTCCAACTCAACAAAGACATTGTCCAGGGACTGTTGATTGCGCCTGGCGGCTTCATTCAGGAGCGGCTCGATATCCTTCTGAATAAAAAGTTCGTATTGGAGGACGCTGAGCTCAGCCTGAAGGCTGTCCTTCGAAGACAGATAAGTTGAGCGCTTAAAATCAGGGGCAGGAAGTTCAATCACCGTGACTGCAGCCCATCCGGTAAGAACAAGGAACTGCATCAGAAACAGTCTCCAGGTTTTTTTCCAGGTTGTCTTTGTTTTATCCTGAAGCACGGACTTCTCTATGAGGTGTTCTGGTTACTGTTTTTCATGGCATCTTACTCACCCGGGCTTTTTTTATCCACTTCCCGGATATTAAACAAACTACGGCATGTACAGAACAAATCAATCCTGAGCCATTAAAATCCGAAGTTTTATCCCTTGAGGCAATCAGTGAATCGAATTATTTTTATTAACGGCTCTAAGTAAAGACATATAAAAAGACATGAACGTGAGATGAACTTTAAGAAAAGTAAGTCTTTTCTTTAGATATGAAATTTTATCTATGTCATTGATTTTTTCCGTAGAAGAGTCGATGAAAAATCAAGAAGCAGGGACAGAAATCAGGAACACAGATTATTGTTCATGGGGAGGCTTGGAATCAGCGGCTGTGCTGCGCATGAACCATTTATCCGAATATCCTTCGTACATGAGGATATAAATCCGTCCATCATCCGTTTTGACCTTGAAATAATCAGCAGTTGGTTTTTCCGGACTTATTCCTCCCTCATACCAGCGATCCACAATCTCGGACACAATCCGGCGCTGACCCTGGAAAGTAAAAGCCACCGGATACTCATTCACCTTGTATCCGCTGTGACATTCCACCTGAATCTCCTGGATTTTCCGTCCTCCTTTTTTTGACGATTCAATGAGTCTTTCCAGTATATCCAAAATGTTCCCGGTAGTCATAGCTAAATCCTGAGCAAAAAAAATCCTCTGCAAAATTATTTTTCACAGGCACAGACAGCGTATGCAGGATAAGCCGGATATAATAAATCAAGCGCCTGAATTCCGCGGCCTCTGGCCGCAGACTTAAGGCGCTTGAAAGTCTCAGCACAAAATGGAACTGATCACAGAGTGCATGCAATCCAGTTCCAGACCCGGCTGATCCGACAATCAGCTCTCTTTAATCCCCCTGGCTATGCGGTCCCCGATTTCCTGATCGATGTTGCGCCAGTATTCAAAAGCACGTTCCAGCACAGGTTCGGTAACCCCTTTCTGCAGATGTCCAACCACATTGGACACCAGCCGGTCGCGCGCCGCATCGTCCAGGACCTTGCGCACCATGGTGCCGGCCTGACCGAAGTCGTCATCGTCCCTGCGCAGGGAGTAGGCGGCTCGGATGAATTCGCCGCTTGCTCCCCAAATTGCGACCTCGGGATAGCGATTTCCGTCGGCCTGCGGACCCCCTTTCGAATTAGGCGCGTAAACCGGGTCAGTCACATTCTCGACCCGCATCACTCCATCCTTGCTGTAGCTGTGGACCGGCACTTTTGGCCGGTTGACCGGTATCTGCTTGTAGTTGACCCCAAGTCGGGCCCGGTGAGCGTCTGCGTAAGAAAAAAGACGGGCGAGCAGCATTTTGTCGGGGCTGACACCGGTACCAGGCACAAGACTGTTGGGTTCGAAGGCAGCCTGCTCAATCTCGGTATGAAAATCGGTCGGATTGCGGTCCAGTGTCAGCCTTCCCACCTCATGCAGGGGATAGTCGCCGTGCGGCCAAACCTTGGTCAGATCAAAGGGATTGAACCGGTAAGTCTCGGCCTCTGCAAAAGGCATGATCTGTACCTTCAGCGTCCAGCTGGGATAATCACCACGCTTTATGGCCTCGAACAGGTCCCGCCGGTGGTAGTCGGCATCAACACCGGCAAGCCTGTCGGCTTCTTCCTGGGTGAGAAAGTCAATTCCCTGGTCAGTCTTGAAGTGGTACTTTACCCAGAAACGTTCGCCCTTCGCGTCGACCCACATGTAGGTATGACTGCCGTAGCCGTTCATATGCCGCCAGGTCTTGGGAATTCCGCGATCGCCCATGAGCCAGGTGACCTGGTGCGCCGATTCAGGGGACAGAGTCCAGAAATCCCACTGCATGTCATGATCTCGAAGACCGCTGTCAGCACGGCGTTTCTGAGAGCGGATAAAGTGCTGGAATTTCATGGGGTCGCGCACAAAAAATATCGGGGTGTTGTTACCCACCAGATCGAAATTGCCCTCGCTGGTATAAAACTTCAGGGCGAATCCGCGGGGGTCGCGCCAGGTGTCAGGACTGCCCCGCTCACCGGCGACGGTTGAAAACCGGATAAGGGTGTCCGTCCTTGTGCCCGGCTGAAACACCGCCGCTTTTGTGTAGGCACTGACATCGCTTGTCACCTCGAAGTGCCCGAAAGCCCCGGAACCTTTCGCGTGAGGCTGACGTTCAGGTATCCGCTCCCGGTTGAAATTGGCCATCTGTTCGATCAGATAGTGATCCTGCAAAAGGATAGGGCCATCTGGACCAACGGTAAGTGAGAATTCGTCACTGGATACAGGGATGCCCGCATCGTTTGTAGTTGGTTTTCGATTGTGTTTCACAGCAGTCTCTCCTTTAAATCTTGTTTGGTTTGATCTTTTTGATGCTGCGCATTGCTCGTCAATACAAATTATCCTGCAGCACCATCTTTCATGTTTTTTTGAAAATATTTAATTCTGATATATTACTGATTAACGCTGCCGGAACAATTTCTCCAAGACTGCATTAAAGCCGTACCTGTCAGGATTGTTGAAGCTGTTAATGAATTTAAGCCTTTTGGCAACACTTCAATTATAAGTTGAAGAATAACAACAGTTAAATTAGCAAGCTGCTTTTTATACCTTTTGAGCTTATTATGGCCCGGTTATTATATGAATAGTAATTATTAATAGCTAACACGCAACGCGCAAAAAATGTTTTTCTGGAAATATCAAGATCAATCCGGGCTGAAACCGACCGCGGACCGCTGGATATGGTCTGTCGCGCCATTCTTCCAGCATATTTTTGGGGAAGCTGTTCAACCCGGGAAATTATTTCTTGTCTTCTGTTAGATGTTGAAATAGCGCTGAAGCGGCGTTTCCGGCACGCCGGTAAAGTTCGTCCAGCTGCAGCCCTTCACCTCCCTGAAGCCGCCTGCGGTTCAGCTGGGTCTGAAGAGCGGCGTCATACTTCAACCTGAGAACCGATTTAAGCTGTGAGAGATTGTAGTGTTCTTTGTCTGCGGAAACAGACAGAGGCATCCATTCATCAAAACAAAAATAAGCCTTATTATGCTCCAGTGCCTGCTTGATTGTCCCGGCCTTTTCTGAATCAGGAGAATCAAGTGTGTAAGGCGGATTCCAGTGTTTTACCGGTTTAAGCCGGTCCACCTGGCTCAGAATGCCGATTAATACCGGACGCTTGCGGGAACGATTTTCAACTTTGGCATAAAAGTCATCAAGCTGTTTCATGAAGTTCAAGTCCAGACTGCGGGCTG
>SLDX01000127.1 GCA_007125075.1 Desulfonatronospira sp. | reverse complement strand
TTCCACCCGTCTTCCCTGAGCAGAGTCATACCCTGCTCCAAGCCCATGTCCCGAATGGCCACCGCGCTTTTGTTCCTGAGAATCAGCTCCCGGATATCATCAGTAATTACAAGAAGCTCAAAAATTGCGGTCCGGTCACGGTAGCCCGAATTGACGCATTTTAAACAACCCGCGGGCTGATACAGCTTTAAAATGCCTTTTAAATACTTCTCCAGTCCAAACCTCTTCAGGGTGGTTTCTTCAGGTTTAAATGGTTTTTTGCAGTGCGGACATAAGATACGCACCAGGCGTTGAGCCATGATGCCTACGATCGAGGAAGAAAGCAGGTAGTCTTCTACTCCTATCTCCATAAGCCTGGTTACGGCTCCGGAAGCATCGTTGGTATGCAGAGTGGAAAACACAAGATGACCGGTCAATGCTGACTGAATGGCAATATCCGCGGTCTCCTTATCTCGTATTTCACCAATAAGGATAACATCCGGATCCTGTCTGACTATGGACCTGAGTCCGCCCGCAAAGGTCAGCCCCGCCCTGGGATTGACCTGAATCTGATTTATTCCGTCAAGTTCATATTCAACAGGGTCCTCAATAGTGACGATCTTTCTGTCTATGGAGTTGATCTGGTTCAAGGCGGAATAGAGTGTGGTGGTTTTGCCGCTGCCTGTGGGCCCGGTGACCAGGATTATTCCGTAAGGAGAGCGGATCATTTTTTCGAACTGCTTAAGCTCTCTTGTAGGGAATCCGAGCGATTTTAATGAAAAAGAGGTGTTGTTGCGGTTCAGGATACGCATGACCATGCTTTCACCGTAAACCGTGGGCAAAGAGGAGACCCTGATGTCAATGTTCTTCCCGGCAATTTTGGTTTTTATTCTCCCGTCCTGAGGGATGCGTCTCTCGGAGATGTCCAGTCTGGACATGATTTTAAGCCTGGTGTTCACAGCCTGCTGCAGATGCGGGGGCAGGGCCAGATGTTCCTGCAGCAGTCCGTCGCGTCTGAATCTTACAAGAAAACGATCTTCAAAAGGTTCCATGTGAATATCACTTGCCCCTGCTTCAACGGCACTGGTAAGAATCTGATTGACCTTTTTAATGACCGGGGCCTCGGATGCAAGATCCCTCAAGTGTTCAAGATCTTCAAAATTATGGGTTGTACATGATATGTTCTTCCCTGATTCTTCACTCCTGTAATCCTTATGTTCCTCTTGGAAATAAACAGAGATCCATTTTCTTATCTTCTCCTTTCTTGAAAGAAAAATATTGGTGTATCTGTCCGGATAGAGCTTTTTCAGGGTATCAAGCACCTGATAATCGAACGGGTCGTTCAAGACGACACTGATCTGAGTTTCTGTAAGCTTCAGAGGAAGCATTGCATGTTCGTCCATAAACTCCACGGAAAGATGACCGAAATCCTCAGGACTGTAGTCCTGAGGTATATTCTCCAGAATATCGTAGCCGAAAAAGCTGCGCAGCAGATCCAGATAATCATCCTCTGATACAAGTCCCGAGCGCACCGCCAGCTTGTGAAACGGCTCGTCGTGCATAATGGCTCCGATAATTTTATCGTAGTCCCTGCGCGTGATCAGATTGTTCTGGATCATCAAATTGACTAGATTGGACATACTTCACCTCGCTGTACATGAAGAGTTTGCAGCCTGCAGTTCATTTACCTGTCTTATGTCCTTTGTGTTCAATTCCTGATCCGGAATTCAACTGGAAATCCGGCCATCTGCCTGTATATGGATTATCTGAAATTGACCGCTGTTTCTTAATAATTCATCTTCTGCTTCAGTTCATCCAGCCTGGTCAGAAAATTTCTGGTCAGAAAACTTGAATCATCCCGGCTGGAAATAACGTGAGGAGTTATGAAAACCAGAAGCTCCGTGTTTTGATAACTGTACCTGGACGTTCCAAACAAATGCCTGACACCAGGGATACGGCTGAAGCCGGGCACACCTGAAAAACTCCTTGATCTCTCCTGCTCCATGAGTCCGGCAATGACGATGGTTTCCTGATCATCAACAGCCAGAGAGGTCTCCGCGTGTCTGGTATTGATTACCGGAGCTGCTATACCTTCAACAGTTCTATCCGTCAGACTGCTTACTTCCTGGACTATTTCCATCCTGACCATTCCGTGTTTATTTATTTTTGGGGTTACCTTGAGAATGATCCCGGTATCTCTGTACTGGATGGTGGTATCGATGATGTCCTGTTCAATCTGTTCCATTCTTCTTCTCACGGATGTAGGAAAAGGCACCTGGTCACCGATGTTGATGGTGGCCGGCCTGTTGTCCGAAGCAAGCAATGTCGGCGTGGAAAGTATCTGCAGCTGCGAATCATCAACCGCGGCATGCAGGGCGGCTTTGAGACGTCTGGAGCTTTCCAGTGTGAGTATGCCCCCTGTAGCGGGAAGAACGTCGGGAACAACACGCAGTTCTGCATCCAGCCCGCCTCCAAGGCTTAAAATATACTGCCAGTCCACACCCATCCTCGTGGCATCGCTCAGCCGAACCTCGGCTATAATCACCTCGATGAGCACCTGTTTGGGATACAGGTCGAGCTTCTCGATCACCGCCAATATACTGGCATAGTCGTTTGCCCTGCATCTCGTAATTATTGAATTAGTCGCCCTGTCCACAGTAAATCTTACTTCTCCGGCCAGCTCTCCGCTTACAGAAGCAAAATCACCTGTGGTTTCTCTATCCACGGGCTCTCTTCCTGGACGATCGCTGTTTCTATTTGACCCGTGGTCAAAAACCCCGCGCAAGGATTCCACAATCTCTTCAGCGTCGCCGTACTGCACATAATAGACGTAGATGCCTTCGCGTTCCGGCCCGATGATGTGTTCGGGAATCTCTCTGTCCAGGCCGTCTATCCAGGCTTCCACAAAATCCAGGGCCTGCTTGTTCCTGGTCACCGCCAGCACCATATTCATCCTTTCCAGAGGAAGAAAAGAAATCCTGCTTCGCCTTCCTGCCTCTTCATGCTCCAGACCGAATCTGAGAGCTATGTTTTCCAGCTTTTCTGACGCCTCTTCAGCTCCTATGTGTCTGAGCGGAAACACCTTGGCCTTGACATCCGCAAATACGCTTTCATCAAACAGGGAAATAAGTTCAGCCGCTCTTTCAAGGGCGTGTGGATAGTCGGAAACGAGAAGCACTCCCCTGGATTCATTCCCGTAGACCCGGGCTTTTTGAGAAAGATATGGCCTGATGATGTTCACCATTTCCGAAGCTGTTATGAAATCCAGTCTGAATCCTTTAATTATCTGGCCTCTTCTTGGAAGTTCATCAGTATCCGGCGATATGATCTGATCCCTGGAAATATGTCTGGAAGCCCTGGATTGGGGCAGAAACTCCCAGACATTGTTTGATCTGATCATGGCCACATTGTTTACCCTGAGCACGCCTGAAAGCAGATCGAGCAGTTGTTCGGCATTAAAAAGATCGTTGACGAACAGGCTGACCCTGCCGCTTACATCCGGATGGATCATATAGTCTTCTTCCAGAAGCATCATGAACACCTTGATCACTTCCTTCAGATCGGCATCATGGAAACTGAAGGATACGTCCTGGGTATCTATATTTTCCTCAAGATTCGGAGAGTAAATATCGTGACTTGTGTTTAACTTCGATTCCGAGACGATTTTCCGAAGCCTTTCATTCAGTACTTCAGCCTCGGATTTACTTTTAGGTCCTGCTTCTTCAGAGATCTGCCCAGGTTTAGTGTCCTGATGATGATGAACAGCTGCTTTCTGGGGTATTTCCACGGAATGCCCTGGAGCCCTTTGTGCTGATTGATCAAGCGTGGCACAGCCTGCAGTGAAAAACAACAAAAGTAAAAAAACGGTCTTTTTCATTCAGTGAATCCTTTATCCCTAATCCGTGAAGTCGTTTATTTCAGCCTGATTGCCACTGCAGGTTACGGAGTTTGGTCCCGAACTTACTTTTGAATTTTCTATTCACTCTCAAGACTGAAGCAGCCGGAAAGTAAGTGCGGGATTTCCGAACCTGCTTTCAAAGATTCAGGATTAATCTTAGAGCATCTTCCCTGACTGATTAATTTCTGATTTTAATCTGCTTTTTCAGAGATCATCTTCAAACACTTCATGCTCGCCTCCGATAACTAAAGCTGAACCGAAGAGTCCTGTTTTCAATCCCCTGTCCTGTTTCAGATCGTTAAGACTTATTTCGAATGTTTCATCATCTGCTCGAAGCACAACAGACTGCTCTTGAATACTTACTACTTCATATGCCTTTCTCCCGTCACGGCTGTTGAACACGACTTCGCCTTCTCTAACCAGAAGATATCTGCTGCCTGAGTGTTCCCGGCAATAAATCAGAGCCACCTTACTGTTCCTGCTTATTGTTGTGCCGTAGAGTTTGAATGAGTTGGTATCAACTCTCTGAACTCGTGCAGTTTTTTCCACAGCTTCATTATCTTTCCCGGGAAGAGCAGGCTCCCGGTATCGACGATCCTGGGAGAACAGGTTCTTTCGGGCGATTATTTCATATTTCTCGGCTGCATGTCCTGCAGGAGAATCAAACATGGAACGAAGATCCTGTACGGAAAGTCCTGGAGATGTCGTATGTTCCAAGGTGGCTGCTTCATAAATATCATGCCTGTTATACACCTTGATGTTCAAAACGATTGTTATCATCCCAAGACACACAAATAAACTTGGTAAAAACAAATGCGGACCAAGTAATTTTTTCATAATCTTATCCAGAAATTAATAACCTGATCATGATCTGGTCCAGGCAATCAATTTCGCGTTAAAATTGAAATCTCTTTTCTCTGTTTTGCTGATTATCCGCAGTTCCATCTGATCCACAAATATTAATTTGTCATGATTCAAAATTTCCTCTAAAAATTTTTTTATGGACCTGATCTCTCCTCTACAGTTGATGCCTATTGTCAAGCCTGATACTTCTCCCAGGCTTGTTCTTGGCATAACCCTCAGGC
Source organism: Desulfonatronospira sp. (assembly GCA_007125075.1). Classification (GTDB taxonomy): domain Bacteria; phylum Desulfobacterota; class Desulfovibrionia; order Desulfovibrionales; family Desulfonatronovibrionaceae; genus Desulfonatronospira. The sequence goes on along the minus strand of SLDX01000127.1, from coordinate 3,268 downwards.
TTTGCACGTTCAGACCCGCACTGGCGGCCAGATCATTGATCATATTCTGAAACCTGGCTTCAGCCAGAGAAGGCATAGCGGCCAGGATCAACCTGGAATCAATATATTCTTTTTCAAACAGCAGAAGTGCTGAGTGTTCATCAATATACTTCCGCTCATCAGCAATAAGCCTGCTCATCCTGTCATAATCGCTCAATCTGACCTCGATTTCGCTTTGGATGCCCTGCTCATAACTTTTGTACATTCCTGCCCCAAACCGGAAAATGACCACCAGAAGCAGAATCAGCATTCCAATTATCAGCATGAACCTGATTCCTGGCCATTCTTCTTTGTCCAAACTGAGACTGCTTAAAATTTTTTTAACTCTGCTCTTCACAACACCACCTCAGCCACCATGGAAAATCTCTGATTATTGCCGGACCTGACCACAGGAGCACTGAACCTGACATTCTGGAACATATTCGACTTTTCAATGGCTTCAACAACTGAGGCAGCAGAGTCCGCTTCTCCTCGTAAAGTGATCTTCTGACTGGATAATTCCAGGGAATCCAACCATGCAGTGTCAGGTATCACTTCTGTTAGTACTTTCAGGATATCAATAACAGATGGGTAGGCTTTCTTCATTTCTGACATTTTTTCCAGCTTATCAAATAACTGTCTGCTTTCCTCACGCAGCCGAGCCAATTCCCTGACATGATCATTTTCAGCTTCAATAAGGCTTTCGATACCGGCCAGATATTTCTTTTGACCAGCCAGATTGGATGCAGGCAGGGCAAAAAGACCGAGTAAAAAAAAGATCACCGATGCGTATGCAAGATAACTGGTAAACCTCTGTTGTTTTGTGACCGAGCCGGGCAAAAGCTCGATTTCATATCCCTGATAAAAAGAGCTCGTTTTCTTGATAGTATCTACTTCAAAACTCAATGTTTCAACTTCGTCGAGATTGATGCCCAGTTCCTTGCTGATCTGATCGCCTGACAATGAACAATCCAGCAGAAACATCTTCTCTGGCAGACCGGCGACATTGGCCAGCAAACGACTGGACTCTTTCAGAAAATCAGATGCATTTTCAGATCTGTACTGTCCCCAGTTATGCATCACGATTCTGCCCTGCGCATGGACCAGAACTTCACCGTAACCCTGGCCGAGACTTACATACACCCCATTCCCTTTTTGCCTGGCCCAATAGATCATCGATGGAAAAATGCTGCAAAAATTTATTCCGGCCTCAGAAGCCGCCTGCAGAAGAGGTGGAATGGACTGTTTAAGGATGATTATTGAAGAGATGTCCAGAGAATTATCTCTTCTGGACATTTGATAGCTGATATGCGCCTGATCCGGGTCGTATGGAACATGGCGCATCAGGGCAAACTTGACCGCATCATCCAGATTCTCCAGTGCGGCTGAGGGAAGAGAAAAGTTGACAATGGTGAAATATTTAAGTGGAAGGCCCAGCAACCAGCGATCTAAAGGATGGGGGTTCATCGCATCGGAAGCAGTGCTTAAAATATTTTTCAATCCTCCCTGATCATCTGAGTCAAACTCCAGAACCCTGCTTCCGGATATATGTGCCGCAATCCCGGACCGGTCTTTGCGGACGATGGTCTTGTCGGACAATATTATGACATTGAAATCAGAAGTGGAAAAAGTATCTATCAGTCTCTCTATCAAAGCATTCTCCATAATATCTGCAATTAAGGTTCATCCTGTTGAAGCGTACTTGTGAAAATATCTCCTAAGAGAAGAATGTATCTCTCACCCGGGCTGAAGCAGGCCTTGAGCCGCCCCGGTGAAATACGCTTCGCTGAGACTTCGTCTATTTCACTGGGCAGGCAGAGCAAGGCAGGAGGAAGAGATTTATATTCATATCCACCGAGCCGGTGTCTATGAATAACCTGCTCCCCGCAGGGGCAAGAGCCTTTATGATTTCTCCGGCTCGGAGAAATCATAAAACTTTCTTCTCTGTGAACTCCGCCTGTCCCGTTAAACCGGGGCCCCTTTGGGGTGTTTAACTGGGATGCCTCTACCGAGTCCTCGAGGGGGCGAGAGAAAATATCTTACCCAATCAGATGACAGACAGTCCGACGTCGGATGTCAGATATCGGATGTCAGATATCGGATGTCGGATGTCCGATGGCCGCCTGCCCCGTGCCTTTACTGTGTTCGATGAACTCTGGTAAGGGAACGGCCTTTCCTGTCATTATCCAGAATCAAAAAAGCCTGAATCTCAATCATATCAGGGGCCTTCACCTCAAAATACTTTTGCAGATTGTTAAAGTATTCCTGTGGAAATACCTCTCCCAGCTCTGAAATCTCAAAAAATGGTTTTTCCATTCTTTTTTCTTCAATGTAGCTGATCACTTGAGGGTAAATATCGCCTGCAAGAACAAATGTTTCCGGAGCTGCGCTGTTAATGTCCATTTTTTCCGATCCGCCGCGGACGGAAAAGAAATGCACCAGCCCCGGGTGTTCACCGGCACCGTAAAATATGTCCCTGTCCACTCCCTTTACCAGCAGAAGTTCGCGGATATCCTGTATAGTATTGTTCTTGGGCAGATATGGATCAGCAAGAGACAGGTAATAGTCCTTCTCCGCCCCACCCGGCCTTTTAAAATCATCCTTATCCATCCAGTCCAGGATGGAGTTGGCGACAGAAGCAGCTTCCGCCCCATCATCGACTCCGCATAAACTTACGATCTTCTCCAGCCTCCCGACATCGACCTTGTTGATATTGATCCTGCCTTTTGCATTCACAATGCGCACTCCTATACTCTTTCCTTGAATATCCAGCTCGTAAGGCTCGTACCTGGGATGCCACAGATTTAGTTTTTTTCCTGTGGATGTTTCCCATTCTTTCCTTTTGTCCAGAAGATCCTTATTTTCTTCAAATCTCAGATATTCGTGATATCCTTTGGCCAACGCGGAATGAAGCATATGGCTGACCAGCAGGCTTTCCTGAACATTCATGGCCTGTATGCCTGTAAGCCTGGATTTGGAAGCAGTGTTCAGGGCGAATATGGACAGTAAAAGAGAAATCCACAGCACGGCAATGAGAATAAAGCCGTTTTCTTTATCATGACGCGGCTTTCCAATAATCATTCTTTTTTCCACTCTGAAATCTGCCTGACCCCTGACTCCTGACTCCTAACTCCTGCCTGCCCCGTGAAATATCGAAGATCAGCGAAGTTTACCCGGTTTAATTCCTGCCTGGTTGAATTTCCTCCATTCAACTGGGTCCGCCATTTAACTGGGCGCATTTCACTGGGGA
>SLDX01000125.1 GCA_007125075.1 Desulfonatronospira sp. | reverse complement strand
GCATTGAATGGCCCTTCACCCTGGTCATGCCCTATGTTCTTTCCTTTTACGGGGTCATGGCCGTACTGGAGGACAGCGGCTATCTGCCCCGCCTCGGCGTGCTTCTGGACGGGCTTTTGAACAAAATCGGCCTGCAGGGCTCAAGCATCATCCCCCTGCTTCTGGGATACGGCTGCGGCATCCCGGCGATTATGGCCACCCGGGCTATGGCTACGGGCAAGGAGAGAATAATCATCGCCACCATGATCTGCATGGCCGTGCCCTGCATCGCTCAGACCGGGGCCTTCATCGCCATGCTTGCTGAGCGCTCGGTGGGGGTGGTGGCGGCAGTGTTCGCCCTGTCCATTTTTGCCCTGATTTTGACCGGAGTGTTTATGGACAAGGTACTAAGAGGTCCCAGGCCCTTGACCATCATGGAAATCCCCGAACTTCTGCCCCCGCGCCGGGACGTGCTCCTGAAGAAAATCTGGATCAGGCTCAAACGTTACGTCACAGATGGGGCCCTGCCCATGGTGGTTGCCGTAGGTATAGCCGCAGTACTTTATGAAACCGGAATCATGGCTGCGGCAGGGCGCTTTTTAAGCCCGCTTGTGGTTCACTGGCTGCAGCTGCCTGAGGAGGCATCCATTCCCCTGATTCTGGGGATCATGCGCCGCGAGCTTGCTGTCCTGCCTTTGATCGAAATGGACCTGACCACCCTGCAGCTCTTTGTCGGAGCCACTGTGGGTCTTTTCTACGTCCCGTGCATCGCCATCGTGGCCATCCTGGCCAGGGAATTCAGTATCAAAACCGCTCTGTACATGCTCCTGATCACCAGCACCACAGCCTTCCTCATCGGCGGCATCTTCGCCAGGCTGGACCTGGTGGCCCGGCTGTTCAGCTGATCTGCCTTTGGTTTTCTTCAAATAAATATTACTGTTTAGGGGTCTAACAAGGGGTTTCTTGATAAAGGGGTCTATGAAGCACGCCAAAAACAAAAAAACTCCCAGACCTTGAAGCCTGGGAGTTGTTGTTTGTGGCGGAGAGGTTCGAACCCTCGAAGGACGGTTAAGCCTCATACCCGCTTAGCAGGCGAGCACAACACCAAGAATCAAGCCTGTTTTGGTTGTCCCAGCAACTTATAATTTTTAACTATATAAACTTTTAGCCAGACTAGCACAAATTGTGCCCCCAAAAAACCCTAATTCCACCTCAGTCATCCCAGAGGTAGCACAGAGGGTGGCACACGAAAAAAAATCTCTTTAACCGCAAATTCTAACCTGGTAATCTTTAGATTATTGTAATTCTTTGTCGTCAGATTGCAGATTGCCCTGCGGATGTATCTTTTAAAGATAAAGGGATGATAAAGCAAAGTCTACTGCTTCTCAAAAACTACATGCATTAGATCTCCCTCATCGCTTTCCATGGTCCACCTTATCTGGTTATCCCCAAGCAGCTCAAACTCGTCTTGCTCATCTTCCTCGGGATAGTAAACAAGCACTGCACCCTCTTTTTTCTCAACCAGTTCATAAATCTCCGAATCTTTTTGACCCATAATCTCGCTGGTCATCTTATCCTGAGTAACTTCCAGGCTTATGGAATCAAAATACCTGTAGTAGAATTGTTTTTCCATGTCCGAGAGGTGAGCAGTATCCATATGTTCCATGGTTAACTCGGCGCTGCACTCCCACTCCCCGATCAGCGGGTTGTCCTTTGCCATGAATCCGAACAGGAAAACAGTTAACCCCAGAACCAAAATGCAAACAGTTGTGCACCTTCTGCTGTCTACGGATCCACTGTCCCTGGGTTCCTGGAAAACCTCAGGTTTAAATTGCTGTTTCCACATAATGTAACTCCCTATTTTATATGGTTTAAAAAATGATGGCATGTATCGAGGTTCCAGAATGTTCTGCCTCATTTTCAAACTTTGCTCTCTGCAAAATCTCCTATCCATGGCAACTTATACTTTTCTCCCTGGTAAGCTTTAAACATCAGCAGAACCCAAAGGACTATTGACACCGGCAATATTAATATGGAGATCAAAGGGCCAACAATGGGAATAAATTCTGCAACCAAGCTTATTACAAACAGGGCGAGAAAAACAAAAAGAGACTGCATTGCATGGAACCTTACAAACCGGTTCTTTTTTTCCAGCAACAAAAAAAGTATCCCGGTCAGCCACCCCAAAACATAACACAACAGTGCTTCTATATTTTCATTAATACCCAGACTCGTATTGTCTTTACCCATGACCGTGCCCCCTTAAGAGTGTTGCGCTCACACCTTGCTATTGCTCCAGTATTTTGACCAGTTCAACCCGCCTATTTTCGGCCCTGCCGTCTTTGTCCTCATTGCTGGCTACTGGAGCAAGCGGTCCTACACCGTAAGGAGCAAGTCTATCTTCAGAGATTCCATGCTCGGAAGATAGGTAATTCACAACCGCATCTGCGCGCTTTTGTGACAGGTCCATATTGTATTCAATGCTTCCCACAGCATCAGTATGGCCAACTACCATAAGTCTGAGTTCTTCTTCCCGCTCCAGGAGGCTGGCAATCTCAGCAAGTGTTGATTCTGATTCCTGCTTGATGGAAGCCTCGCCTGTATCAAAGTGTATGCCGTGTATACTGACACTGCCTTTCTTATCGATGTCTTCCGCCATCGAATCGGCATCTATATCCACTTTAACCTTTCCGGTCTCCATGAGTTCTTCTTCAAGGATATGAAGCGCTGTGGCAGGGCGTCCGTCAAACCTGGTACTTAACAGGGTATGTGCGGAAACATAAATATTCCTGTCCTCTTCATGTATTCTAGCCAGAAAATAGCTGTGATCTTCCCCTTTAAATGGATTTCTTCCCGAGATACCAAGACTATCCGGCCCATAATCTATGTAAATGCTTCGCGGTATTTCATCTATACCTCCAAAACACTCATAGACAATTTCGAAACCGGCCTCCTCCAGTGCCATCTGGTAATTACGCTGTACTTGTAAAACTGAAAGTTTTTCAGGAGCGACATAAATGATTTTTGTGACCTCGCCTTCCAATGGAGTGGTTTGCAGTTCATCGTCTTCCACCCCCGAAGGGAACTCGATTCGGTCATAATCAACATGCTCATAACCTTTAATTACCGAGTCCTCATATGGGGAAATCATAGGATGATTCTTGCTTCCCTCAACCTCTTCTCCTCCACTGGCAAAAGAAAAGGAACAGAGTGCATAAACAAGGACTGCTGATACAATTAGAAGGAATGATTTTTTAAACATAGATAAATCTCCCTGCCAAGTTAACGATTAACTTATTAAATTAACCTAATAACGCAACCATATGCTACAACCTGATTCCGTGAACTTATTGCATAAATACTGTATTAACAATGCAGTTTTATAGCTTTATCCATAAATTTCAGTAGGTTCCATCACCAATGCAACGTTTTTTGAACTGCACCCAACAGGTGATGGAGGCTACGAAAATGAAGATATCTAAGGTGGTTAATAAGGATGACCTGCAGACAGGCCCGGCCGGTCTGATCTTGCTGGGCCAAATGGCCAGGGCGATAGAACTGGACAAAATAGCTAAAGCCATTACTTCCGGTAATCCTGCAAAAGCCCTCCTGGAGGGCTTTTGCAGGGGTCTATGCATATGACGTCACGGAATCAGGAAATAATAAAAAAAACCCGCTCCTGCCATAAATGACAGAAACGGGCTTAAAAATCAGCAAGCGCCAAGTTATCAGATAAATCTAAGGCCTGGTGCAGAGACCAGCCTTGTTCTAGATATCGGAGCAAAAACATGAAAATCATGCACGCCTCCTTTTTAAATACAAATTAACATATCATCAAATTAAAACGCAATCCCCTTTTTTTGCCCTACCTGAATAATGTGGTTATGCAACCTCCCTGGCCTTCAAGGCCCGATAAATTGCCTGTCTGGCAATGTTTAATCGTCTGACTACCTCCGTCTGGTGCAAGCCATCTCCAAGCATCATGAAAATCTTGTCCTCCGTCTCCCTGGGACTTTTCCTGGGCCGACCCAGATGCTTTCTCGCTGCTTTGCTTTCTCTATCACTCACGCTGTCTCTCCCGGATAAGAACCCGTTCGAACTCTGCCACGTTACCGATAATTTGTAGCTGTAACTTCTGAAAAGGATTATCGTAAGCGCCAGCCTAAAAATTTTAGTTCTCCTTTGCTTTAACAAAAGTTCTATGAGTATTTGTAGATAGGTGTATTCAAAGTCAATATCTAAAGTTTTGGGCATGGTTGTATAGGGGTGCCCGAAAGGTATTATTTAAGCTTCGCCACATTCTGGAAGAATTTGTTAGGCAAAATCACGTCTCGATCTCTCTGCGATTTGCGCCGAGTAATGTATGCCGGCATGTATAAGGGCGTTCTTGAAGTCGCCATTCTTTTCAAAGAAATCCGGGAGGTACCTACGGGAAATCTCCGCGCTATTCTCCTGGATGGGCTATATAGAATCAAATCCTTGCCGCAGGGTAAGAAAGTTCCCTGAAGAGGAATTCGTAAAATATGTGCCAGCACAAAATGATGTCGATAAGATCTTAGAAGTAGCCACTCAGGAAGAAAAAGACCTGTTAATCATGTCTTGTTTTACTGCTGGACGCCTCGAGGAAATCTTATAGCTTACCTGGGAAGACGTGGACCTTCAGAATTCTTACCTTCGGTTGCAATCCCGAAAGGGTAAAAGAAACAGGAAATCCAGGGCGATACATTTGGGATCAACAGCTCTGGAGGTTTTTAAGAGCAGGTATGGGGAAGGCAAAGACCCAAAGGAATATGTATTTGTAAATCCGAGGACCGGAACGAGATATCACAGAAACAGTCACGCCATAAAATTCTTGTGTAATCACCTTTGTAATAAGGCAGAAGTAAAATTCTTCACTCTACACGGGCTTCGCCACTTCGTCACAGCCAAACTTCTGAAATCAGGTAAGGTAGACCAAAAAAACTTTGCAGAAATTTCTGGGGCATAACCGTTTGGATACAACCGGAAAGTATGCTGAATCATTATGGAATCTACTGAAATTTCTGACATTCTGGAAGAGGGGTAGCACACTATCTTTCTAAAACTACCTTTTTTTCAGTGTGTTACCCGTCTGGAATGTAGGTTTGTGGCGGAGAGGGAGGGATTCGAACCCTCGAAGGAGTTTTATCCCCTTACCCGCTTAGCAGGCGAGCGCCTTCAGCCGACTCGGCCACCTCTCCTTTCCGGTTCCAACGTCCCGCAAATAAAATTCAGCAGGCTAAACAGATCAAGAATCAAAAAATAACCAATCACTGATCGAGCGTCAACCTAATTATTTGACATTTGTCCTGTGCCGCATTTAGTATAGTTTCCATCCGGAAATTCTTTATTCCGGATGCTGAAACTGATGGTTTTCTTTCCGGAAACGAGGAGTTTTTTTTGGAAAGGAAATCAAGCAATTATGAGGAAGCGTATCTTAATACGTTGACGAATAATTGTGCAGATTGACGCAGCCAAAGGGAAAAAGAACCGTTTCCGGATGAAAACTAGTATAGCATGAAATTTATAAAGTCCCGGACCGCAGGTTCGGGAAACCCTCAATTATCTACTGGAAACGGCGCCTGAACAGGCGCCTTTAATATTCAAAGTGCTATATAATTTTATGCATGCAGGAGTATTACATGTCTGAATTCGCGCGGATTAAAAGACTGCCGCCGTATGTTTTCGCCATTGTCAATGAGCTTAAGATGCAGCTCAGGCGGCAGGGAGAGGATATAGTGGATCTGGGGATGGGCAATCCGGATCTGTGCACCCCCAAGCATATCGTGGCCAAGCTTGTGGAGGCCGCAAAAAAAGGAGTCAATCACAGGTATTCAGCCTCCAAAGGCATACCCAACCTGCGCCGGGCCATCTGCGACTGGTACAGAAGGCGCTACGACGTGCACCTGGACCCGGAGTCGGAAGCCATAGCCACCATGGGAGCAAAGGAAGGCCTGTCCCACCTGGCTCTGGCCATGCTCAGCCCGGGAGACGTGGTCTTTTCCCCGGATCCCACATACCCCATACATCCCTATTCTGCCATTATCGCCGGAGCCGACGTGCGCAGGATTCCCATCGGTCTGGACCGGGATTTTTTCGAGGACCTCCTGACCGCCACCAGGCAGACCTGGCCTCTGCCCAAGCTCCTGATCATAAGTTATCCGCACAACCCGACCACTGCAGTGGTGGAGCGCGATTTTTTCCAGAAGATCGTTGATTTCGCCAAAGAGCACAAATTGAACGTGATTCACGATCTGGCCTATGCCGATCTGTGCTTTGACGGATATAAGGCGCCAAGCATTCTGGAGATTCCTGGAGCCAAGGATGTGGCTGTGGAGTTTTTTTCCATGTCCAAGAGCTATTCCATGCCCGGCTGGCGCATGGGCTTCTGCTGCGGAAACAGGGACATGGTTCACGCGCTGACCAGGATCAAGAGTTACCTGGACTATGGCATCTTTCAGCCCATTCAGATCGCCTCGATCATCGCCCTGAACGAACCCCAGGAGTGCGTGCAGGAGATCGTGGACATTTACAGGGAGCGAAGGGACGCCCTGGTAGAGGGCCTGAACCGCATCGGCTGGCCCCTGGAGAAGCCTAAAGCGACCATGTTCGTCTGGGCCAGGATTCCCGAAGAATTCCGCAACATGGGTTCTGTGGAGTTCTCCAAACTGCTGCTCAAGGAAGGCAGGGTGGCTGTTTCGCCTGGGCTTGGCTTCGGCCATTACGGCGATGATCATGTCCGTTTCGCCCTGGTGGAAAACAGGCACCGCATCAACCAGGCTCTGCGGGGAATAAAGAAGGTGCTCGGAGGGGTTGAATGCAAAAGCAGGTAGTCAATCTGGGCCTGGCCGGTTTCGGGACAGTAGGCACCGGTCTGGCGCGAATCATTCAGGAGAACCGGGACTGGATCAAAAGAAGACTGGGCAAGGAACTGAATGTATTAAAGATTCTGATCCGGGATCCTGAAAAAAAGAGATCCTTTATCCCTGCACCTGAAACCAGACTGACTACTGATCTCGAAGAGCTGGTCCATGATCCGCAGGTGGATATAGTGGTTGAACTCATGGGCGGTGTAGACACCGCTTATGAAGTTATCTCCAGGGCCCTGAGGGAAAAAAAGCATGTGGTCACCGCCAATAAGGCTCTGCTTGCCGAAAAGGGCAACGAACTTTTTTCCCTGGCCCGGGAGCATCAGGCCGGGCTTTATTATGAAGCCAGCGTGGCCGGGGGCATTCCCATTGTCCAGACCCTCAAGGAAAGCCTCTCCGGAGACAGAATCATTTCCCTTACAGGCATATTAAACGGCACGGCCAACTTCATCCTGAGCGAGATGACCAGAAAGGAGCTCAGCTTTGAAAGCGCATTGCAGGCTGCCAAGGATCTGGGCTATGCCGAGGCTGATCCCTCTCTGGACATAGACGGACATGACGCTGCCCACAAGCTGGTGGTGCTCATCCGTCTGGCCTATGGTCTGGATTACCCTCTGAACCTTCTGCCGGTCGAGGGCATCGCCGGCATCAATGCCATGGACATAGCCATGGCCGGGGAATTAGGCTACAGGCTTAAGCTCATCGCCCAGGTGCGGGATGAGTCCGGGAATCTTCAGGCCGGTGTCTTTCCGGCCCTGATGTCCAGAGAGCACATTCTGGCCAAGGTGGACGGACCATTCAACTCCATCCTCATACACGGCAACGCAGTGGGCCAGGTCATGCTTTACGGCCAGGGAGCCGGGGACCTTCCCACCGGAAGCGCGGTTCTGGCCGATATCATGGCCCTGGCCCGGGATGATGCAGTACCAAATAATACCGGCTTCCTGGAAAAGGTCCTTCCCCGGGCGGACCTGGTAAATACGGAACTTTCTGTCTGCAGGCATTACTTCAGGTTCATCGCCCAGGACAAGCCCGGTGTGCTGGCTGCAGTCGCCGGAGTCATGAGTGAACACGACATAAGCATTGCCCAGGCGGTTCAAAAACAGGAGCTGCCCGGCGAAGGAGGCGGGGTGCCCATTGTCTTTCTGACCCACAAGGCCGGGCTCCAGGCTGTCCGCAAAGCTTTAAAGATCATCGACGGCTTTGAGTTCGTCAATGCTCCTGCAGTGCATTACTGCATACTGGACTGAAAGAGAGGCCTGCAATAAATTCTTTTCAGGCTTCAAGGATAAGGATTCAGGATTATGGATTCAGGATTATGGATTCAGGATTATGGATTATGGATTATGGATTATGGATTATGGATT